>NZ_SCND01000047.1:0-25644 GCF_005503585.1 Pseudomonas sp. 2VD | reverse complement strand
ATGCAGGGCATGAGCCTGGTCCTCAGCGCCCATCACCTCGGCCTGATGGTGATCGGCGTGCTGCTCGGCATCCTGGTCGGCGTGCTGCCGGGCCTCGGTGCGCCGAACGGGGTGGCGCTGCTGCTGCCGCTGACCTTCAGCATGTCGCCGGTGTCGGCGATCATCCTGCTTTCCTGCATGTACTGGGGCGCGTTGTTCGGCGGCTCGATCACCTCGATCCTGTTCAACATCCCCGGCGAGCCCTCGTCGGTGGCCACCACCTTCGACGGCTACCCGATGGCGCGCAACGGCCAGGCCGGCGAAGCGCTGACCGCCGCCTTCACCTCGGCGCTCCTCGGGGCGCTGGTCGGCGTGCTGCTGCTGACCTTCCTGTCCACCCATATCGCTCGCTTCGCCCTGGCGTTCAGCTCGCCCGAGTTCTTCGCCGTCTACCTGCTGGCGTTCTGCACCTTCATCGGCATGAGCCGCAACCCGCCATTGAAGACCCTGGTGGCGATGACCATCGGCTTCGCCATGGCCGCCGTGGGCATGGATACCGTGTCCGGCGACCTGCGCCTGACCTTCGACCAGCCCTGGCTGCTTTCCGGGCTGAGTTTCGAGGTGGCGGTGATCGGCCTGTTCGGCATCGGCGAGATCCTCTGCACGGTGGAGGAAGGCCTGGTGTTTCGCGGCGAGCGCGCACGCATCACGCCGATGGTGATCCTGCGTACCTGGGCCAAGCTGCCGCGCTACTGGCTGACCTGGCTGCGCAGCGCGCTGGTCGGCTGCTGGATGGGCGTCACTCCGGGCGGCCCCACCGCAGCCTCGTTCATGAGCTACAGCCTGGCGCGGCGCTTCTCGAAGAACCGCGAGAACTTCGGCAAGGGCGAGGTGGAAGGCGTGATCGCTCCGGAGACTGCCGACCATAGCGCCGGCACCAGCGCCCTGCTGCCGATGCTGACGCTCGGCATCCCCGGCTCGGCGACCGCCGCGGTGATGCTCGGTGGCCTGATGATCTGGGGGCTGCATCCCGGGCCGACGCTGTTCGTCGAACAACACGACTTCGTCTGGGGCCTGATCGCCAGCATGTACCTGGGCAACGTGGTCAGCCTGATCGTGGTACTGGCGACCGTACCGCTGTTCGCCTCGATCCTGCGGATTCCGTTCGCCATCGTCGCGCCGATCATCGTCATGGTCTGCGCCATCGGGGCCTACTCGGTGCACAATGCCATGCTCGACGTGGTCCTGATGCTGCTGTTCGGCGCGCTCGGCTACCTGTTCAAGAAACTCGGCTACCCCATCGCCCCGCTGGTGCTCGCCGCGGTGCTCGGCGACAAGGCCGAGGACGCGTTCCGCCAGTCGATGCTGTTCTCCGACGGGCAACTCTCGGTGTTCTGGTCCAACCCGCTGGTGGCCAGCCTGACCGGCGCGGCGCTGGCGATGCTGCTCTGGCCGTTGCTGGCGCGGTGCGCCGGGGCGCTGTTCCGGCGTGGCCGGCGGAGTCTCCGGCATGCCGCCTGAGCCTGCGTCTGGCGGCGGGGTGGATTTCTTGTCACCCTGGGTCTCCCCGCCGCCAGCGAGATACGCCATGTCCCGGATTCCCGACGCCAGCATCATCCACAGCCGCCTGCGCCTGCGCCAGTTGCGCCTGATGCTGGCCCTGGAGGAACTCGGCTCGCTGCGCCGCGCCGCCGACGAGATCGGCATGACCCAGCCGGCGGCGACCAAGATGCTCCATGAGGCCGAAGACCTGCTCGGCGTCGAGTTGTTCGAGCGCTTGCCGCGCGGCATGCGCGCGACGCCTTTCGGCGAGACGCTGATCTATTACTCGCGGATGATCTTCGCCGAGCTGTCCGGGATGCGCGAGGAACTGGTTGCCCTGGAATCCGGCAACCTCGGCCGGGTCACCGTCGGAGCGATCCCGGCGCTGGCCTCGAGCCTGCTGACGCGCACCATCGCCACCCTGAAGCAGAGTCATCCACGGCTGTCGATGAGCATCCAGGTGGACACCAGCGACGTGCTGGTCCAGGCCCTGCAACAGGACCAGCTGGACGTGGTGCTCGGACGCATCCCCAGCGGCGCGCGCACCGACGACCTGGTGTTCGACAGCCTCGGCGAGGAAGAACTCTGCGTGGTGGTCGGCGCGCAGAACCCGTTGTCGCAGGCACGCAAGCTGGACTGGGGCGAGTTGCAGGAGCTGACCTGGGTGTTGCAGCAGCACCCCAGCCCGATGCGCGGGATCGTCAACCAGGCCTTCCACAATGCGCGCATCGACCTGCCGAGCAGTATCGTCGAGACCACCTCGATCATGACCCTGCTCTCCCTGCTGCAACAGACCGACATGATCGGCATCACTCCACGCTCGGTGATCGAGGACTACCCGGGCAAGCACCTGCTGGCGATCCTGCCGATCCAGCTGGAGCCGCGCCTGCCGCCCTACGGCCTGATCACCCGACGCAACCGGGTCCACTCCTCGGCCATGCAGACCTTCATGGCCAGCGTACATGCCGAACAGGCGCGGCACCTGGCGAAGTGAGCGGCACTAGCACAAATGAGCTAATAGCCGCGAGCCGGCTGGACCTCTAACATCCTCGGGCATTTCAACGGAGTGAATGCCATGCCCTCGATCAAGCCCTTCGGTCTCGCCCTGCTCGTCCTCGGCCTCAGCGCCTGCGCCTCCCTCGGTCAGTCGGGGAATCGCGACAACGAGGTCAAGGTCGCCGCGCAGAAGCTCATCGGCCAGCCCGCCGGCAAGGCCTTCGAACTGTTCGGCAAGCCCGACCAGGGCCTCGGCCCTTCGTCCTACGGTAGCGGCGGCTTCTACGCCTGGAACCGCGTGCGGACCCACATGGGGCCGGACAAGGTCTTCATACAGACCGGCACCGAGTACGTCGGCCAGCGCGAGACCTGGGTCGGCGTCGGTGGCCAGGGGGTCGCCGGCATGGCGCCGGTGAGTAGCGAGGCGGTCTATCGCAAGACCGGCTACTACGAGAACGAGACCATCCTCGACTATTTCTGCAGCATCACCCTGTACACCGACAGCCGAGACATCATCACCAACGCCAGCGTGATCGACTGCCGGGACAGCCGCTGACGGGGCCGCCGGGCCCCGGCCCTCCTTCTCGACGACGAACCCCCGACGCGGAAGCCCTGCGGATCATGGCGTTACGCTATCGTTTTTTATTTCCTTGAATCCTTGTTTTCATACCTCTTATTTCGTCTGGAAATAAGATAGATCGATTCATTCTTTTCTCCCGACCCTTGGCCCCTGCCAAACTCCCTTCGCCACGGGATACCCCCGCGCCGACATGGCGGCATTCCCATCCGGAATGTCCGCCCCACATTGCAAGGCCCTGATCGTCGATCGCGGCCGACAAGGAGCTGGAACTTTCATGAAGAAACTCCCCGCCATCACCGCCCTCGCCCTCGCCCTGATCTCCGGCCTGGCCCAGGCCGACCGCCTGGAGGACATCCGCAAGGCCGGCGTATTGCGCGTCGCGTCCTTCGACAGCAACCCGCCGTTCGGCTTCGTCGACGCCAAGAGCAAGCAGATCGAAGGCCTCGACGTCGACTATGCCAAGGCCCTGGCCGACAAGCTGGGCGTCCGGCTGCAAGTGCTGCCGACCAACCCGGCCAACCGCATCCCGCTGCTGACGGCGAACAAGGTCGACCTGGTCCTGGCCAACTTCACCATCACCCCGGAGCGTGCGCAGCAGGTGGACTTCAGCATCCCCTACTTCTCCTCCGGCCAGCAGTTCATCGTCAAGAAAGGCACCCTGACCTCGCCGGAAGTCCTCAACAAGTGGCGGGTCGGCGTGGACAAGGGCACGGTCAACGAAGGCGTGCTGCGCGAGAAGTTCCCCGGCGCCAAGGTCATCGCCTACGACGACACGCCCTTCGCTTTCACCGCCCTGCGCAACGGCCAGGTCCAGGCCATCACCCAGGACGGTCCGAAGCTGATCGGCCTGCTGGCCAACGTGCCCGACCGCGACAAGTACGAAGTGCCGCCCTTCACCATTTCCAACGACCTGATCGGCGTCGGTATTCCCAAGGGCGAGAAGGCCCTGACCGAGTTCGTCGACAAGAGCCTGCGCGAGCTGGAGCAGGGCGGCCAGGCGCAGAAGATCTACGACACCTGGTTCGGTCCGCAGACCAAGACCCCGCTGGCGCGCCTGTACAAGATCGGCGACAAGAGCTGAGCGGCCCGCTTCGCCCGCACGACCCGCGCGCCTCACTTCGCTGAGGCGCGTTTTTCGTTTTACCCGACGGAATCCCGCACATGTTCGGCGAACTTCTCGCCCCGCAGTACCTGCGCTGGTTGCTCGACGGCTTCCTGCTGACCCTCGGCCTTGCCCTGCTCAGTTGCCTGCTTGCCACCCTGATTGGCGCCCCCCTGGCCATCGCCCGGCTGTCGCGCCGGCGCCTGCTGTCCTGGCCGGCGCGCGCCTACCTGGCGCTGTTCCGCAATACCCCGCTGCTGGTGCAGCTGTTCTTCTGGTACTTCGGCGTTCCCGCGCTGCTGCCGGAAGCGCTGGTGAGCTGGCTGAACACGCCGCACGAGACGCCCTTGCTCGACTGGCCGTCCTTCGAGTTCCTCGCCGGTGCCTGGGGGCTGACCCTCTATACCTCGGCTTTCGTCGCCGAGGAGTTCCGCGCCGGCATCGCCTCGGTACGCCCCGAGCAGCGCGCCGCCGGCCTCGCCCTGGGGCTGACCCAGCGCCAGGTATGGCGCGTGGTGGTGCTGCCGCAGGCCCTGCGCACGGCCCTGCCGCCGCTGCTCGGGCAGTACATGAATGCGCTGAAGAACTCCTCGCTGGCGATGGCCATCGGCCTGGCCGAGCTGTCCTACGCTTCGCGCCAGGTGGAAACCGAGACCTTCAAGACCTTCCAGGCCTTCGGCATCGCCACCCTCCTCTACATCGGCGCCATCGCCCTGATCGAAGCCTTCGGCCAGGCGTTGCAGCAGACCCGCCGCTACCGCCAGGGAGGTGCCTGAGATGGATTTCTCGGTCATCTCGGACAACCTGTCCTACCTGCTGCTCGGCGCCTACCCGGACGGCCCGCTCGGCGGAGCGGCGCTGACCCTGCTGCTGGCGTCGCTCTCCGGGCTGGCTTCGGCGGTGCTCGGCCTGGTCCTCGGCGTGGCCCTCGCGGTGCTGCCCGGCAAGCCGCGCCTGCTGCTGGTGACGTTGCTCGGCTTCTTCCGCGCGATCCCGGTGCTGATGCTGATCTTCTGGACCTACTTCCTGCTGCCGATCGTCTTCCACGTCGACGTACCGGCGCTGGCCACCGTGGTCTGCGCGCTGTCGCTGATCGGCGGCGCCTACCTCGCCCACTCGGTGTACGCCGGCATCCACAGCCTCCCCGCCGGGCAGTGGGCGGCCGCCCGCGCGCTCGGACTGCGGCCGTGGCAGGTATTGCGCCTGGTGATCCTGCCGCAGGCGCTGCCGGTGATGCTGCCATCCTTCCTCAACCAGTGGGTGTCGCTGATCAAGGACACTTCCCTGGCCTACGTGATCGGCGTCGGCGAACTGTCCTTCGTCGCCACCCAGGTGAGCAACCGGGTGATGGTCCACCCGACGGAGATCTTCCTGTTCGTCGCCCTGCTCTACTTCCTGCTCTGCACCAGCCTCGACCTGGCCGCCGCGTTCCTCGCCCGCCGCCGGCGGGCCTGAGCGGCGGCCGGTGGCTCAGGCGTCGCCGCGCGCCCGCGCGTAATCGACCAGGTCGCCGAGGTAATGCGGCGAGGCGCGCAGGACGCCATCGTCCCAGCCGTAGAGCACGCCCAGCGCCGACACCTCCATGGCCCACCAGCCCCAGGCGTAGGGGCCGGTCAGGCGGCGGGTCTTCTTCTGTGCCTTGGGGGAAAGCTGGAAGAACTCCCGGTACTGGCTTTGCAGGTAAGGCGCCAGCGCCTGGGCGTCGCTGCCGTCCGCCTCTTCGAAGAACGCCCGCAACTGCCCGAACGGCCGTGGATGGAAGGTTTCCTCGCTGGCGGAAGTCAGGCCGAGGGCGGCCGCGCCGAGATAGTCGAGCAGGCGGTCGGTATCGAACTGCAGGACCTCCTCGACCAGCGCCGGGATGAGCTCCTGGGCGTCGAGCAGCACGCCCATGGCGAGCAGTTGCAGCGCGAACGGGTACTGGCCGGTGCGCGGCGCCAGGGCCGGCGCCGTCTCGAAGTCGACCTCGCCCTGCTCGCGCAGGCTGTCGCGGGCGGCGCCGAGCAGCCGGCTGTAGTCCAGCCACAGCGCGGCGGTCTCCAGGTAGATGGAACGCAGTTCGGCGCCGGCCAGGCCCCGGTCGATGGCCTTGAGCAGCAGCGTGCTGGCGTTTTCCGCGGCCTGGCCCCAGGCCCAGGCGTTTTCCAGGGCTGCGTGCCCTTGCGCGGCGAATGGCTGGCGATAGCCGTGGCTCCGGGAAAACCTGTCGAGCGCGGCGATCAGTTCGCGCCAGTCGGCTTTCCAGTCGGCGAGGTCGATGTTCCTTCGCGGCGCCCGGTCGGTGCGGGCCAGGTTGCGCCATAGCGGCAGGGCTTCGGCGAGTCGGTTGTCCAGGGTGAAGGGGAATGCGTGCATGGCGGCCTGTGGTGATCGCGGCCGTTTCCGGCCGATCCGTGCGATCCGGAGTGCGGCCGTCCAGGCCGCGTCCGGTATGGACGGCCGATGCTAGCGCAGCGCGACGTCCCTGCGAAAGGCCCGCCCTAGCGGCCCGTCGGCTGGTTCCGGTAGTAGCCGAGGAAGGCCTCCAGCGGCAGTGCCTTGCCGAAATGCCAGCCCTGGCCGAGGGCCTCGGGCGAGCGGCGCAGCACGTGGTCGGCCTGGGCCTGTGTCTCGATCCCTTCGACGACCACGCCGATCTCCAGGTGCTCGGCCATCGAGCAGAGCTTGTCGAAGATCAGTTCGACGGCGCTGCTGTCGCCGATGGACTGGGTGAAGACCTTGTCGATCTTGATCGCGTCGACCGGCAGGTTGGCCAGGTAGACCAGGTTCGAATGGCCGGTGCCGAAATCGTCCACGTAGATCTTCAGGCCGAGTTCGCGCAGGCGGTTCATCCCGGCCAGCAGGCAGCCCTGGGCCTCGGTGGTGCGCTCGGTCAGTTCCAGCGCGACCTGTTCCGGGCGCACGCTTTCCCTGGCCATCTGGCGCATGGCGAAATCGATGAAACCGGGGTCGGCGATGTCCTTGCCGGTGACGTTGACACTGACGTAGAAGCTCCGCTGCTCCCTCAGCAACGGCCCGAGCTGCTTCAGGGCGCGGCGGAAGACGAAACGGGTCAGCAGTTCGATGTCGCCGCTCTCCTCCAGGGCGCCGATGAAGACATCCGGGGAAACCCGCCCCAGGCTGCTATCGGTCCAGCGCGCCAGGGCCTCGACCCCGGCGCAGCGGCCGCTGGCCAGGCGCACGATGGGCTGGTAGTGCACCTCCAGGGCCTCGCGCTTCAACGCGCGCAGCAGCCTGGCCGGCAGTTTTTCGTCGTTGAGGAAGCCGAACAGGTAGCTGAGCAGCAGCATGACGCCGAACAACAGCCCGCCGCCGATCGCCGCGGCCATGGCCGCGCGTCCGGGCTCGGTGCCAAGCAGGCCGCGTTCACGGAGAAGGGAGACCACGCAGATGTCCTGCGTCGGGTCGCACAGGCTTATCTGCCGGGCGCCGATGAAGCGCGGCCAGCCGGGCCGGCCGAGCGCCTCGAGGGGCTGGTCGTCGTCCCAGGCGAAACGGTGGTAGATGTAGTCGCCGCCGCGGCTGACGGCCGCCGCCGAGATGCCCGGGTCCGGGTGGTCGACATCGAAGTAGGCATGCGGGGCGATGAAGAGGATGGCGTTGCCGCGCCCGACCAGGCCGGAAGGCAGCATCTGCAGGGGCAAGGGCATGCCCTCCGACCAGAAGCGGGTGCCTCTGGCGTCGATCCGGTCGGGCGCAGCCAGCCCCCACGGCGATCGTAGCCGGCCGCGGACGCCGGTACAGACGATGCGATTGCCGCTGACCCGGCCGACGTCGCTCATGAAGCGCGATTCGAGCACGATGGAGCGCAGCGCCTCCAGGTCCTGGTCGCTGCAGGCCGCGGGGCCGCCGGCGTTCAACTCGTGGAGCATCTGCTCGGCCGCGGAGGAAATCTCCAGCGCCCGCTCCAGGGCCATTTCGGTGTAGGACGCCAGGTGCGCCCCGTCGTGCTGGCGATCCAGTTCGTTGATCACGAAGATCCCGCAGACACCGCCCACCAACGACGTGGTGAGCAGTATCGGCAGGATCCGCCGCCAGTTGATCCGGCCCGCGGCAGCCGTTTCACGCTCGGACATACCTTCTTCCCGTCAAAAGAGTTCATGGAAAGCACGCCAGATTGCCGAACAGCTTCACGGGCCCTGTCGGGCCGTGCGCAGAACCTTTTCAGATTTGTCCCGATCGTGACAACGCTACCTTCGCCAGCGCCGTCCAGTCCGATTCCCCGTCGCCATGGGCGATGGCTTCGAGCAACACGTCGTGCAACAGGCTGGCCAGCGGCAGCGGCACGTTGTGGCGCTTGCCGGCGGACAGCGCCAGGTCGACGTCCTTCAACCCGAGGACCAGGCGGAACCTGGCCGGGGTGAAACGCTGCTCGACGATCTGCGGGCCGTAGTTGCGATAGACAGGCGCATCGAAAAGCGTCGAGGACATGAGTTCCATGAACCGGCCGGGCTCGACGCCCAGGCGCTTCACCAGGGCGACGCTTTCGCCCATGCTTTCGATGGCGCTGGCGATCATGAAGTTACCAGAGATCTTCACCGCCATTGCGCTGCGCGGGTCTTTTCCGAAAAACCATGTCTTCTGTCCCATAATTTCCAGCAGTGCCTTGACTTGCTCGATGGCTTCCTCCGGACCGCCGACGACGATGTTCAGCTTGCCGGCCTCGGCCACGTCGGTGCGGCCGAACACCGGCGCGGCGACGAACGCGATGCCCTGGCGCTGGTGTGCCTGGTCGAGCGCCTCGACGCAATCGAGCGACAGGGTCGACATGCTCAGGTGGATAAGACCCGGCCTCGCCCGTTCGAGCGCACCGCTGTCGAGCAGCACGGCGCGAATCGCCTGGTCGTCCGCCAGCATGCTGATGACCACGTCGAGGCCGAACAGCTCGCCGACCTCCTCCGCCCTGGTCGCGCCCAGCGCCACCAGCGGCTCGCAGGCCGCCGCGGAACGGTTCCACAGCGTCACTTCGAGCCCCGCCTGCACCAAGCGGGTGGCCATGGCGGCGCCCATGCCGCCCAGGCCCAGAAATCCGACTTTCATCCGTTTCACTCCTCGTGGGGTCTTGTAGGTTCCGGATCTACCGGAGACAGGCTGGCCGCTGGCAGTTCCTCGAGAAGGAACACCTGGCGGTCCGCCAGGAGATCGGCGACGGCATCGGCCATCGCCCTGTAGTGCGGCATCCGTCGGTGCCGCTCGATGGCGTCGCGGTCGGCCCAGCGTTCGACGAAGACGAAGCGCCCGGCCTCGTCGAGGCTCCGGTGCAGGACGTAGGACAGACAGCCGTCCTCGGCCCGCGACGGCTGCACGCAGGCCAGCAGCAGCCGCTCGACCTCCGCCGCCCTGCCCTCGCGCGCCTGCAACAGCGCTACCACGCGGATCGCCTGGTTCATGCGTCGGCTCCGACGCGCACCACCAGCTTGCCGAAATTGCGTCCCTGGAGCAGGCCGAAGAAGGCCTCGGGGGCATTCTCCAGGCCGTCGACCCGCTCTTCGCGGTAGTGGATGAGGCCGTCGGCGAACCACTTCGACATGTCGCGCTGGAATTCATCGTAGCGATGGCCGTAGTCGTCGAAGATGATGAAGCCCTGCACCTTGATGCGCTTGCGCAGGATCGTGCCCATCAGCGCCGGCAAGCGGTCCGGCCCGGGCGGCAGGTCGGTGTCGTTGTAGTGGGCGACGATACCGCAGACCGGGATCCGGGCCTTGGCGTTGAGCAGCGGAAAGACGGCGTCGAAGACCTTGCCGCCGACGTTCTCGTAATAGATGTCGATGCCGTCCGGGCAGGCCTCGGCCAGTCGTTCGGCGAAGTCCGCGGCATGGTGGTCGAGGCAGGCATCGAAGCCGAGCACCTGCACGGCGTGGCGGCATTTTTCCGCACCGCCGGCGACGCCGACCACCCGGCAGCCCTTGAGCTTGCCGATCTGTCCGACGGTGGCGCCGACCGGCCCGGTGGCGGCGCCCACCACCAGGGTCTCGCCGGCCTGGGGCTTGCCGATGTCGAGCAGGCCCATGTAGGCGGTGAAGCCGGGCATGCCGAGCAGGCCCAGGGCGTAGGACGGATGCTCCGGCGACTCGCCCAGGCGCGCCAGGCCGCTGCCGTCGGAAAGCGCGTAGTCCTGCCAGCCGTTGGCCGAGAGTACCCAGTCGCCGACCTTGAACCCGGGATGGTTCGAGGCTTCCACCCGGCTGACCGTGCCGCCGACCATGACCGCGCCGAGTTCCACCGGCGGCGCGTAGGACGGCGCGTCGCTCATCCGTCCGCGCATGTAGGGATCGAGCGACAGGTAGACGGTGCGCAGCAGCACCTGGCCCGCGCCGGGCTCAGGAAGCGGAACCTGCTCGATGCGGAAGTTATCCCGGGTCGGGGCGCCGTGGGGGCGCGAGGCGAGGACGATGCGGCGGTTGACCTGCGTGGATTGGGACATATCCAGACTCCTCTGTCTGACGCATGTGGCGAACGGTTCATACCGTGCGCGGTATAAATTAGACCAGTCGACTACTAACAGGCCGAAAAAATACCCGCCTCTTGCGGGGCGGGTATTTCCTGGCGGAACCTCAGATTTCCAGCAGGCTGCGGGTGGTCTGCATGGCTGTTTCCAGCGGTCCCGAGCTGCGGTGCAGCTTGCTCAGCAGGCTCGCGCCGAGCCACAACTGGTACAGCGCGCTGGCCATGTGCCGGGCATCGCAGGGCGCGAGGGAGCCGTCGTCGCGGCCCTGCCCGAGGCAGCCGACCAGGCGTTCGATGATCCCGTCGGAGCCGTCGCGCAGGGTGATGCGCATGCTTTCCGAAAGGTCCGCGACCTCGGCGCTGAGCTTGACCACCAGGCAGCGCTGCTCGTCGCAGGGCGGGCAGGCGTTGTCCAGCCACTTCTGCCAGTAGCTCATCAGCCGTTCGCGGGCATTCAGCCCTGGCGCGGCGAAGCGCTGGTCCATGTCCGCCAGGTAGACGCGGAAGTAGTCCTCCAGCAGGGCCTGGCCGAACTGTTCCTTGGATTTGAAGTAATGATAGAACGAGCCCTTGGGAACGCCCGCGGTCTGCAGGATTTCGTTGAGGCCGACGCCGGAGAAGCCTTTGACCGCCATGATCCGGTATCCGGTATCGAGCAGATGCTGGCGGGTGTCGTCGTAGCTGGGTTTCATGGACGCACGGTAGCTTGAATTAGACCAGTCGTCTAGAAATAATTCGAAGCCATGAGTATAGCGCCGACGGCAACTGCGCCGCTGTCGGGAACCGTGCGGAACGGACGCCGGACCGGCGCCCGCCCCGCTCCGCGGATTTACCCCTCGCGGACCTAGCAGGCCGCGACCGCCACGGCGGCAGGCTCCGGCTGGAAGCGCGCGGCGAGGAACGGCGCGATGTCCAGCGGCAGCGTCTCTTCGTGGACCAGCCGGTCGAGCAGCACCCCGGTGATCGCCGAGGTGAGGATGCCGGTGCGGAAATGCCCGCAGGCGTTCAGGTAACCCTCCACCTCCGCCACCGGACCGAGAATCGGCAGTTCGTCCGGCGAGCCCGGGCGCAGGCCGGCCCAGGTGCGCTTGAGGTTGACCTGTTGCAGTTCCGGCACGCAACGCACCGCGCCCTGCACCAGGCCGGCGATTTCCGGGAAGGTGTTGCTGACGTCGAAGCCCTTGTCCTCGGTGGTGCTGCCGATCAGTATCTCGCCGTTGTCCTTCTGCGCCATGTAGCAGTCGCTGGTGGTCAGGCAACCGTTCAGCAGTCGCGGCATGCGCTCGGTGAGGACGATCTGGCCCTTCACCGGCTTCACCGGGATGCGCCGGCCGGTGGCCAGCTCGCTGAGTTCGGCGGCCCAGGCGCCGGCGGCGTTGATCAGGGTCCGGCAATGCAGCACCCCGGCATTGTCCGTGCGCACCCCGCTGATCCGCCGGCCCTGGCGCAGCACGCCGATGACGTTGGTTCCCAGCAACAGCTCGACGCCGTTCTGGCGCGCCGCCTCCAGGTAGGCGTCGGCCAGGCGGAACGGGCTGACCTGGTGGTCGCAGAGGAATTCCAGCGCGCCGTGGGCCGCGTGGCTGACCGCCGGCTCGGCACGACGCAGTTCCTCGCGGTCCAGCCAGCGTACCTGCTCGGCCAGATGCGGGATCTGCGCCACGATGTGCTCGGCGTACTGGCGATCCTCGTCGTCCTGGATCACGTATTTCAGGCCGGTGCGCTCGAACTTGAAGTCCATCCCGTGGCGTTCGATCAGTTCTCGGTGCAGTTCCGGGTACAGCGCGTTGGATTGCAGGGCGAGGTCGAAGAACGCCGGCGGCAGGATGTGCGGCGTGCTCGCGTCCACCGCCACCGCCGCGCCCTGGGCCTCGCGCCGGTTGCGGGAGGACATCATGCGGAAGAAGATCACCCCGCAGCCCAGCCCCACCGATTCGCCGATGGCCCAGAGGCCGCCGGCCGAGGCGCGGGTGGCGTTGCCCGGTCGCTTGTCGTCGACCACGGCGATGCGCAGGTTGCCGCGCCTGGACAGTTGGTAGGCGCAGGACGCGCCGATCACGCCGCCGCCGGCAATCACGATGTCATAGGTTCTGTTCATGTTCAGGCTTCCGTACCGAGGTTCTGGAATGCGGAAAACGGGATCGGATCGATCGGGAAACGCGGCCGCAGCCAGCCGACGTCGTGGCGTCCGGTGGCGCGGCGCAGGCGATCGCTGCAGTAGCCGATGCACATCCGCCCCTGGCAGTCGCCCATGCCGGCGCGGGTGCGCATCTTCAGCCCGGCGATGTCCTGCACGCCCTGTTCGAGCGCGCGCTCGATGTCGCCACGGGTGACCTGTTCGCAGCGGCAGATCACCGTATCGGCCCGCGCCAGTTCGACCTGGCGGGCGCCGCGCTGGGTGTAGCGCTCGACTCCGGCGCGGAAGCGCTTGATCGCCTCCAGGCGGGCGAGATGGGATTCTCGGCGTTCGATGGCCTCGGCGGGCGCGATCGCCTCGCGTTGCAGGAGGATCGACAAGGCCGCGATGCGCCCGCCGATCATCGCCGCCTCGCCGCCGCGGATACCCGCCATGTCGCCGGCCAGGTGGATGTGCGGTTGGCTGCTCTGCTGCCAGACGTTGCATTCCGCGCGCAGGTATCCGTCGTCGCTGAAGCCGTGCTCCAGGCCCAACTGCTGGCTGAGCTGGGTGCGCGGGATGAAGCCATAGCCGACCGCCAGGGTGCTGGCCTTCACCGGTCGCGCGTTTTCCAGGTCGGGCCGCCACTCTTCGTCGTAGGGCGCTACCGTCACTTCCGTCAGTTCTCCCTCGCCGCTGGCCTCCACCACGCCCCAGCCATAGTGCAGCGGAATGCCGTTGAGCTTGAGATAGCCGAGCATGCTCAGGCCGTCGAGGAACAGTTGCGGCTTGTTCAGCAGCGCCAGGCTTTCCCTGGCCATGCGGCCGAACGCGCAGGCCTCGTAGACCCCGGCGACACGTACCCCGGCCGCATGCAGCTGGCAGGCCACCAGTGGCAGCAGCGGGCCGCTGCCGGCGATCAGGGTATCGCCCAGGGGCTTCACCACGCCGCTCTTGATCTGCAATTGCAGGCCGCCGAGGAGCATCACCCCGGGCAGGGTCCAGCCGGGGAACGGCACGCTGCGCTCATGGCAGCCGGTGGCCAGGAGCAGGTGCGAATACTCCACCTCGTGCAGCCGTTCCGCCTCGTCGAGGACCATCAGGCGCTGGCCGTCGCCGCCGACCACGCGGCTGTTCAGGCGCAGGTCGATGTGCCCGGCGCAGGCGGAGAAATCGCGCCGCAGTTTTTCCAGCATCCGGGTGTAGCGCGCGCCGAGGTAGGCCGGATCGACGCCGGCCCGCAAGGGGCCGCGATAGACCACCCCGCCGGGACGCGAGGCCTCGTCGAAGAGGACGCAGGGGACCCCGCGCCTGGCCAGCTCGATGGCTGCGGCCATGCCGGCCGAGCCGCCGCCGACGATCACCGGGCGCAGGTTCATGGCCGTTCCTCCCGGTCGAAGCGGTTGCTTTCGGTTTCCACCCGCATGCCCGGCCGGACGACGGTCTGGCAGGCGCGGCGCTTGGGCCGGCCGTCGATGGCGACCAGGCAGCAGTGGCATACGCCCATGCCGCAGAAGGCGCCGCTGGCCTGGCCATGGTCGTTGCGCGCGAGCCGGCGCAGGCCCACGGCATTGAGCACGTTGAGCACGGTCTCACCGGCAGCCGCCGCGACGGGCTGGCCATTGAGGTGGATGGTCATGTCTGCCCGCGAGAGGGGCTGGATATCGTGTTGACGTTCAAGAAGGTGCATTGCCCTTTCATCCGTGAGAGAGAGTCGGGAGCCGGCGACACTAGGAGTCGGGCCGGGCGCGGACATTGATCCATGACAGGTGGGTATCTTCCCCTGCCAATTCTGGTAGGTGGGGTGCAGGTGTTCGCGCGGAAAAGTCGAACCCGCGCCTACCCCAGGGTGCCAAGCAGCAAAGCCGGCTCACCCGTGGAGGCCCCATGCTGCAATCCTTCCAGCCGCCCTGGTGGAAACGCGCGGTGATCTATCAGGTCTACCCGCGTTCGTTCACCGACAGCGACGGCGACCTGCCCGGCCTGGTCGCGCGCCTGGACCACCTGCACCGCCTTGGCGGCGACGCCCTCTGGCCGTCACCGGTGTATCGCTCGCCCGACCCCGGCGCTGCCGCCGCAGATCGCCACCACCCGTCGTTCCGTCATGTCCGACTCAGTGCGCGCGGGCCACGCCGCGCAAGAGGTTGGCGCTGAGCTTGTCGGCGTTGCAGGTCGCGATGTTGGCTAGCGAGACGATGCCTACCAGGCGCTTGTTGCGATCCATTACCGGCAAGCGGCGCTTCTCCAGTTGCGCCATGTTCTTCGCCACATGGTCCACTTCCTCGTCCTCGAAGCAGTAGCGCAGTTCCCCGCTCATCACCTCGCGCACCGGGCGGTCGGCTCCGAGTCCATCGGCGAGGCCGCGCACCGCCAGGTCGCGGTCGGTGACCACGCCGGTCAGGCGCTCGCCCTCGTTGACCAGCAAGGCGCCGATATCGGCCTGGCGCATCAGCAGCGCCGCCTCGCCGAGGGTGGTCTGGGGGGTGACGGTACGTACTTCGCGACTCATGATTTCACGGACTTTCATCGTTCTGTCTCCTTCTTCCGGCGCGCCGTTTTCGGCGCGGCTCTCCCTGCTTGTGAATCGCCCGCATGTGGGGAGTTCGAAGTTTCTTCCCGGCGTCGCAGTCATCTACCTAGCGCTCGCGCGGGCAGCGTGCGGCAAACAAAAAATTTGTCCGCGTTTTCTGATATCTCGCCGCTGCCCGGATTCTTATTCTCGACTCCTTCTTTGGCATATGCGGGAAAACGAACCATGCGTATCGACGGTCATCGTCAGGTGGTTTCTAACGCAACGGCACAGCCCGGACCGCTACAGCGCCCTGCGGATATGCAGGCACGGGCTCTACAGGACCTGTTCGATGCGCAGGGGGTGGGGGTTCCCGTGGAACATGCCTTGCGCATGCAGGCGGTGGCCAGGCAGACGAATACCGTCTTTGGCATTCGCCCGGTTGAAAGAATCGTCACTACGCTGATCGAAGAGGGTTTCCCGACCAAGGGCTTCTCGGTGAAGGGGAAAAGCTCGAACTGGGGTCCGCAGGCGGGGTTCATCTGTGTCGACCAGCATCTCAGCAAGCGGGAAAACCGCGACACGGCGGAAATACGCAAACTGAACCTGGCTGTGGCGAAGGGAATGGATGGCGGAGCCTATACCCAGACCGACCTGCGGATCTCTCAGCAACGCCTTGCGGAGCTGGTGCGGAATTTCGGCCTGGTGGCAGACGGTGTCGGGCCGGTTCGCCTCCTGACCGCGCAGGGCCCCAGCGGCAAACGCTATGAGTTCGAGGCCCGCCAGGAGCCGGACGGTCTCTACAGGATCAGCCGCCTGGGGCGGTCGGAAGCGGTGCAGGTACTGGCCAGCCCGGCTTGCGGGCTGGCGATGACCGCCGATTATGACCTCTTCCTGGTAGCGCCCTCGATCGAGGCGCATGGCAGTGGTGGTCTCGATGCAAGAAGGAATACCGCGGTCAGATACACCCCCTCGGTGCAAAGGATCCCCTGAGCGAGGACGGATTCTATGGCAGGGAGGATATGGCCAGGGGAAACATCACTCCGCGCACGCGGCAGCTGGTGGACGCCCTCAATGACTGCCTGGGCCGGGGGGAGCACAGGGAGATGTTTCACCACAGCGACGATGCGGGCAACCCAGGCTCCCATATGGGTGACAACTTCCCGGCCACCTTCTACCTTCCCCGGGCCATGGAGCATCGGCTCGGAGAAGAGTCCGTTCGCTTCGACGAGGTCTGCGTGGTGGCGGATCGGAAGAGCTTTTCCTTGCTGGTCGAGTGCATCAAGGGCAACGGCTATCACTTCACCGCCCATCCCGACTGGAACGTGCCGCTGCGGCCCAGCTTCCAGGAGGCGCTCGACTTTTTCCAACGTAAGGTCTGATGCGCGAAGGTCGTTGGCAAAGCCCGCTTTCCCCGGCGGCATGGGCATCCTGCCGCCTGTCCAAGGCCTTCCGCTTGCCGGAATATGCTGGGCGGCGCGGGGAAGCTAGGAATGGATACTCCACTGGCAGGCGGAAGCGGGTATAGGCGAATCGTCCACCGTATGGATCAGTCCGCAAGCCAGGGCGTCTTCCGGACCGAGGATGCGCGGATAGGCCATCAGGTAGCTCGGGATGTCCAGGCGTTCCGGCGCATCACGGGTGTTCTCGGCGACGATCCGGGCGTAAAGCTCCAGGTCGTAGTCGAGGCTCATCGCATATTCCGCCATCCGCGCATGGTCCACCGCGCCATGCAGGGTCCAGTGGAAAGGATGGAACAGGAACTTGCTGTGGGCACTGGCGCTGCGTCGCTCGCCGGCGAGGAACAGGATGTTGCCCATCGACTCGACGGTACCCAGGTTGTGGGTATGTATCGGCACCGGCAGCGCGCGCAGGAAGTTGTACAGGGTAAAGCCGTAGCTGCATTCCCCGCCCATGGTGGCGATGTTGATCCGCAACTCCTCGGCCTCCTGTTGCAGGACCTTGGCGCAAGTGTTGATCAGATTGCCGCAGGTGGACGAATTGATCGGCCCGGTGAAATGGATGATGTGCTGCTTGGACATGCTCGCCTCTCTTTCCGTATCGGTTCCTCGACGGTCTGCACGGGTTTCCCTACAGAGGATTGTCGCGCCTGCGCCGCGAGCCATCGGCGCGACGAATGGCAGTGCCGGCCAGGAACCAGGCACGATGAGCACGCGGCTGCCTTACGCAGGGAGGCTTCAGGCGTCGCGCTGTCGTTCCTCGCAGGCGCATTCGCGGGCTTCTTCGCTGGCTACGCCCTGCGGCGTATCTCCATCCCGCTCACCCATCCGCTGGTAGCGCTCACGCAGTTCGCGCAAGGTGTCGGCGTCCAGGTCGTCGAGTCCGAGCAACGCGTTGTGGGCGCGCCGGGTGCTGCGCAGCAGTTCGTCGATCTTGATGTGCAGCGCATCGGTATCGCGGTTCTGGGTGTTCTGGATGAGGAAGACCATGAGGAAGGTAACGATGGTGGTCGAGGTATTGATCACCAGTTGCCAGGTATCGTTGAAGTCGAAGAACGGCCCGCTGATCGCCCATGCCAGGATCAATCCGAGGGCGATGACGAAGGTCGGCGGCCGGCCGCTCCAGTTGGACAGGCGTTGGGCGAATCGGGAAAAGCTCATGGTGGCGAACCCCCTGTGACGTTCTCCCTACTCCTGACCGCGGATTGACATCGGCGCTCCAGCGGCCGGACGGAATGACCGGCCGCCTTCGTGGGCGCGCTTGCCGGCCGGACCGGCCAAGGCCGGCTGGAGATTCTCCTCCAGCAGTTCTTCCACCAGCCGGCGCAGCGCCACGTGCCGTTCCTGGCCCGCTGCGCGCAATGTCTGGTAGCGCCGCAACTGGCGACTGGCGGAGGTCTCTCCGAGCAATCCACGGGCATGCTGGTAGGCCCATTCGTTGCCCTGGCGGGCCTGCGGCCGGCACTGTCGCCAGGCCATTTCCAGCCAGTCCCCGGCACCTACGCAGCGGCCTTCGACGAGATAGCGGCCGGCGCAACCGTAACGCAGCGCCTGCCAGTAGTTTTCCTCCAGGCAGGCGTCGCGCGCGACCGGCAACGCACGCGGGTCCGCGCCCAGCGCTTCGCCCACCAGCGCCCTGAACAGCCCGGCCAGGCTCAGCGCGTCGGCCAGGCGCGGGCAGGCGTCGCAGATACGCAGCTCCAGGGTCGGCACATGGGATGACGGCCGGATCATCCACCAGACCTGGCCATCCTCGCGGATGCAGCCGGTCTCGCGCAGCAGCGCCAGGTGGCGGCGATAGGCGTCCTCGTCGGGCAAGGCAGGAGGAATGTTCATCCTCGGCCACTCGCCGCAGAGTGCCCGTCGATAGCTCGCCAGGCCGCTGCGCCGGCCGCCGCGGAACGGCGAGGATGCGCTCAACGCCAGCAGCAGCGGCAGCCACGGCAACACGCGCTGGAGCACAGCCATGCGGTCGTGGCTCGGCGGTATCTCCACATGCACGTGCAGGCCGCAGACCAGGCTGCGCCGGGCCACCCGCCCCTGGTCCTCGAACAGGCGGGCGAAGTGCGCCGCCGGGTTGCTTCGCGCCCGCCGCCAGTCGGCGAAGGGATGGGTGCCGACGCAGAGCGAGCGCAGGCCGAAGTCCATGGCCAGATGCGCCAGGCGTTGCCGGGCCTGACCGTGGAAGCGCGCGGCCTCGGCCAGGGTGGAGAACACCGGGCTGGCCACCTCGACCTGGCATTCGAACATCTCCTCGGCGAAATGCTCGCCGAGCGTGTCACGGCAGGCCGCGACGAATCCGGCGGGGGCGGAGCGGACGATGTCCAGGTCGGAGGCATCGAGCAGGAAGAATTCTTCCTCGATGCCGAAGCGAAGGCCGCTGGCGGCCAGGTCGTGGGTCATCGGCGCAGCTCCCGGGGATTGTCTCGGGAAGACGCCGGAGTGCCGTCGAGGTTCGTTTTTTCCGCCGTGAGGTTCCCCGGCGCGCCGCCGATCCTGCCAGTGAAACCTTTTTCCCCTGGTGTCACTCGCACCCATATGTGTGGTCGCCCCGGCCGCCCCCGCAAACCCACGACAAGGAACGCGACATGAGCCTGTCTTCGCCCCTCCCTGCCTCCAGTGCAAGCCCTTCGCCCAGGGTCCGCGACCTGTACCACGCCCTGCTCGACGAGCCCCGCGAGCACCTCGAAGCCGCCGGCGAGTTCCTCGACCAGCAATTGAGCCTGGCCGCCACCCATGACGACGACCTGCCGGAGGACCCCGCCGATTGGCCGGCCTGGCTCGACGCCGGGGCCCGGCGCACCGCCGAGGCGCATGCCGAATACCTCCGGGCACGGCGGCGCGGCGAAGGGCGACGCTACTTCCAGGTTCCCTCCCAGGCGATGCACTTCATTCGCAGCGTGGCCCCGACCAAGCTGGTCGACGGCGCCTGGCTCTACGGGCTGTTGCCGCATCATGGCGAGGAACGCCTGCGGCCGCTGCTGGAGACCTTCCTCGAAGAACTCGGCGACGGCGTCCCGGCACGCAACCACGTCCTGCTCTACCGGCGCCTGCTGGCCAGCATCGGCAGCGAGGAAGTCGAAGGCCTCAGCGATCTCCACTACCTGCAGGGCACCCAGCAACTCGCCCTCGGCCACCTCGCCGCGGACTACCTGCCCGAAGTGATCGGCTACAACCTCGGCTACGAGCAACCGCCGCTGCACCTGTTGATCACCACTCAGGAGCTGCGCGAGCTGGGCTTCGACCCCTACTACTTCCAGTTGCACGTGACCATCGACAACGCCGCCAGCGGGCATGCGCGCAAGGCCCTGCGCGCGCTCTACGACAACCTGCCGCAGCTTGGCGGGCGCGCGGCCTTCCTCGAACGGGTGAGGAACGGCTACCGCCTGAACGAGGTCGGCCTGAGCACTACGCAGGTAATCGACGGCTTCGATCTCGAGGAAGAATTGCTGGCCATGTTCGAGCGCAAGCGCCCCTACGCCGCCGGTATGCATTCGGATCGTTGCCGGATCGGCGGGCGCACGGTGAACCAGTGGCTGGCGGTGCCCGGGCGGTTCCCGGCGTTTCTCGCCTGCCTGGAGGAAGAGGGCTGGATCCGGCGCCATGCCGATCCGCGCGGCAGCCGCTTCTGGAACCTGATCGAGGGCGACCGGGCGGCAATGTTCGGAGTCTTCACTCCCTACGAGCAGCAGTTGCTGTACGACTGGATCGCTGGCGACTGGCAAGCCCCCGCTCCGGCGGACAGGGACCCGCTTGCGCCGCTGGCGGAGCCGGCGACGGCGGGCGGAGACGTGGATGCCGAGCAGGTCGCGCTGCGGCGCGAGCTGCTGCGGCTATCCCCCGAGCAGGGCGTCGCACGCCTTCTCGAACTGATGGCCCCGCACCGCCACCACGGACCCGCCGGTCTCCTTGCCACGCGGATGTTCAGCCAGCGCTGGAGGGCCGCCCATGCCCAGCCTGAATGATCCGCGCCTGGACGTCCTGGTCAGCCTCGGCAACTGGTTGCGAGGCCAGGACTACCGTTTCGTCACCGTCACCCCGGCTACCCATGAGCGCGTCAACGCCCGCCCGGAAAACCGCATGGCCCGGGACCTGGCCGGCATCTTCGGCTGGAGCCGGGCATTCGCCGGGGAAAGCCTGCCGGCCGACTGGCTGACCCTTCTTGCCGGCGCCGACCTGATCCGCCGCGAGGCGGACGGCTGGCGCAGCCAGGTGCGCGTCTCCAGCCTCGGCGAGCAACTGTTCGTCCATTCGGCCTTCCCTACCCTGGCCGCCGACGCGGTGTTCTTCGGCCCCGACACCTACCGCTTCGACCGGCTGATCCGCAGCCACCTGGCATCGTCCGATCCGGCACGCATCCGCCGTGCGGCGGATATCGGCTGCGGCGCCGGCCCCGGCGCGATCCGCATCGCCATGGCCTGCCCGGACGCCGAAGTACACGGGCTGGATATCAATCCGGCGGCGCTCGACCTGGCGCGGGTCAACGCGGCGCTGGCGGGGGTCGGTAACCTGACCCTGGCGCGTAGCGACCTGCTGAGCCAGGCGCCCGGTCGCTTCGACCTGATCGTGGCCAACCCGCCCTATCTCCTGGATGCCTCGGAGCGCGCCTACCGGCATGGTGGCGGGATGCTCGGCGCCGGGCTCTCGCTGGCAATCGTCGATGCCGCCCTCGAGCGCCTGGAAGCCGGCGGCAGCCTGCTGCTGTATACCGGCGTGGCGATGGTCGAAGGCGGCGATCCGTTCCTCGCCCGCATCCGCGAACGCCTGGCGTCTCGGGAGTGGAACTGGGACTACCAGGAACTGGACCCGGACGTGTTCGCCGAAGAGTTGGACAGCCCCGCCTACCGCGAAGCCGAGCGGATCGCCGTGGTCGGCCTGCGGGTCACTCGTCCCGCCTGAGGCGCTCCAGGCCTTCCAGGCTCCCCACCAGATCCTCGTTCAGGCGCTGCCAGCGCTCGGCCACCTCGGCCTCGGCCGGAATCACCGCGAGGACCTCGTCATCCACCCACTCCCAGGGCAGGCACAGGCGTTCCGCCTCGGCCCGGCTGGCGGCGCGCACGGTGCGGGCGAAACGCCGCCAGCCGCGCATGTGCTGGATTTCGTAGGTGGTCATGGCTCCTCCGGAAGACAGGGACGTTTGTCTTTCGGCGCTCCCCGCGTCTTCCGGTTCAAGTCCCTGGATGGGCGGTCGCGGACCGCCCGGCACGCCACCTGAACCCCCTCGCGCCGTGCCGGTCCAGACTCCTGAACGCCACAGAAAAGAGGTGCCCGTCATGACCCGCGAAATGGCTCGGCTACTGATCAGTCCCTCCAATGCCTGGCCTCGTCTGCGCCAGGACTACGACCATCACCCTTTCGCCTTCCTCGTTCCGCTGTTGCTATTGCCGCTGCTGCCGGCGGCCTGCCTGTTCATCGGCACTACCCAGGTCGGCTGGTCGCTGCCGGGCAACGACAGCGTGCAACACCTCTCCAGCGGCAGCGCACTGCTGCTGGCGACGATGTGTTACCTGGGCTTCGTCGCCGGCGTGGTGATCATGGGCTTATTCGTACGCTGGGTGCTGTTCCGCACGCCGTCGCGCCCCAGCGTACCGGGCAGCCTGACCTTCACCACGGCGATCGCCGTGCCCTTGATGCTCGCCGGGATCGTCGCCCTGGTGCCCTGGCGGATCCTCCTGCTGCTGGCCGCGGCGGCTGCCTGCGCCTACTCGGTACGCCTGCTGTTCACCGGCCTGCCGCTGTTCATGCGCATGCAGGAGCGGCAGACATTGTTCTACGCCTTCTGCATCCTCGGCGTCGGCTTCCTGACCCTGCTGACCACCGCCTTCATCTTCATCGAGTTCTGGGGGCAAAGCCTGGCCGGCAGCGGCGAGTACCTGCGCTGAGGCTCAGCCGGCCTTCCGCGTGCCGGTCAGGAAAAGGTACAACTCTTCCTGGCCGAACGGCTTGGCCAGCTTGGGCAACTGTGCCGCCGCGCCTTCGATCTTTTCCGCGAAGCCGGTGGCCAGGGCCATCTTCAGCGGCCGGCCCTGGGCCATGACCCGCTCCACCAACTGGCTGCCGTTCATCCGTGGCATCGCCTGGTCGGTCAGGAGGATGTCCAGCTCCGGCGTCGCCGTGAGAATCTCCAGGGCCAGGCTGCCGGAGTCGGCCTTGAGTACCGAGCAACCGAGGTCCTCCAGCATCGCCGCGGTGTTGTTCAACACCAGCGGGTCGTCGTCCACCACCAGTACTCGACAGGACAAGCGCACCCGCTCGCTTTCGCTGGGCGGCTGCGGCGTCGCGCCATTGCCCGTACGGGCTCTTTCCGGGGTTCGCGGGACGGCGGGTATCCAGATGTTCGCGGTGGTGCCGACGCCCGGCTGGCTCTCCAGGGTGAGCCGGCCGCCGAGCTGCTCGGCGAGGCCGTCGACGATCGACAGGCCCAGCCCGGTGCCACGCCCAATTCCCTTGGTGGTGTAGAAGGGTTCCACCGCACGGCGCAGGGTTTCCTCGTCCATGCCGCTGCCGGTGTCGCTGATGCTCAGGCAGATATAGTTGCCCGGTGCGAGGCGATGGGGATTGTCCGCCGGCACCCGCTGGTTGCTCGCGGAAAAGACGATGCGCCCGCCGTTGGGCATGGCGTCGCGGGCGTTGGTGGCAAGGTTGATGATGGACAGTTCGAGCTGGTTGGCGTCGGTCAGGCCGAGGTCGAGATCCAGGGGAAAGCGCGTCTCGATCGATACGCTCGGTCCCAGGGAATGGATCAGCAGGTCGGTCATCCCGCGCAACAGGTCGGGGATCGCGCAGGGCTGCGGATCGAGACGTTGCTTGCGGGCGAAGGAAAGCATCCGCTGGGTCAGGTTGGCGCCGCGCTGGGCGGCCTCCAGGGCGTTCTGCAAGAGGTCGGCGGTGCGCTGGTCGCCGGGCAGGCGTTTCTTCAGCAGCCCGAGGCTGCCGATGATTACCGTCAGCAGGTTGTTGAAGTCGTGGGCCACGCCGCCGGTGAGGTGCCCCAGGGACTCCATCTTCTGGGCCTGGAACAGCTCCTGGCGGGCCCGTTCCAGTTCGCGTTCGGCTTCGATCCGGTGGGTGATGTCACGGGTTACCTTGGCGAAGCCGATCAGCCGGCCATCGCTGTCGCGGATCGGATCGATCACCACGTTGGCCCAGAAGCGACTGCCGTCCTTGCGCACCCGCCAGCCTTCCTTCTCGAAACGCCCTTCGCGTTCGGCGGCGGCCAGGCCGCGGGCCGGCTCGCCGGCCTCGCGGTCTTCGGGGGTGTAGAAGCAGGAGAAGTGCCGGCCGATCACCTCTTCCGGCAGGTAGCCCTTGATCCGCTGGGCGCCGAGGTTCCAGTTGGTGATCCGCCCGCGGTGGTCGAGCATGTAGATGGCGTAGTCGGTAACGCTCTGCACCAGCAGGCGGAACTGCTCCTGGCTGCGCCGCAGCGCCTCCTTGGCTGCGCGCCCTTCGCTGAGGTCGTGGATCAGCTGGGCGAAGCCGAGCAACTGGCCCTGGCTGTCGCGGATGGCGTCGATCACCACCTGCGCCCAGAAGCGCTTGCCGTTGCTGCGCACCCGCCAGCCCTCGGTCTCGAAGCGGCCCTCGGCATCCGCCTGGCGCAGCGCCTGTTGCGGAACGCCGGCGTCGCGGTCCTTGCGGGTATGAAAGCAGGCGTAGTCGCGGCCGAGGATCTCGCTCGCGTCGTGGCCGAACAGGCGCGCCGCGCCGGCGCTCCAGCTGGCGATACGGCCAGCGCTGTCCAGGGTGTGGATCGCGTAGTCGTCGACCGCTTCGTCGAGCAGGCGGTTGCGCGTGGCCTGGTTCAAGGGGACTTTCGGTTTTCTTGTGGTTTTCATGGACGTGTTCACTCGTCGGCTGCTCGACCCGGGCTGCAAGGCACACCCAGCAAGGTAGTACGAAGAACGTCTTCCGGCCGCTCGCTGGCTCGCCCCAGGAACTTGGCCGACCTTTCGGAAGACCCCGGCGCGGCCGGCGAATTCCATTCGCCGGAACCTTGTCCGGAGTATGGCTTTCGATATGCAGGTAGGGACATCTCCTTTCCACCGCACCGACCCCGGAGTTCCCATGCGCAATCTGGAAACCGCAACCCTGAAGCTGGGGATATTCCATCCCCACGACAGCCTGAGCCAGGCGCTGATCGCCGCCGCCTTGCAGCGGCAGATCGAAGTCAGCGCCTTGCAAGCCGACCTCAACAGCCTGCAGGCGCGCCCCGGGCTGCGCTGCAAGCCAGCCAGCCTGGCGTCGTCGATCGAGGTCAGCCAGGCGGCGGCCGGTCTCGACCTGCTGTTCGCGCCGTTGTCCGACTACGCCGCCGAAGCCTTGCCGCCGATCTGCGCCGCGCTGATCGATGGCGCCCTGCGCGCCGAGGTACCGCGCCTGTTTCTGCTTGGCCATTGGCAATGGCTGGTGGCGCCGCGCGACGCCGGCGAGGAGCAACTGGGTGCCGGGCTCGAGCGCAGCCTCACGGTCAGCGGCCTGGACTGGACGCTGGTGGAGGTCCCGAGCCTTCCCGCCGGCCTGCGCATCGACGATTTCAGCCGCGCCGGCGACGTCGCGGAAGTGGAGGCCGCCAGGGTGTTCGCCTGCGCCGAAGCGCTGCTCGACGAAGTCCGTCTCGGCCTGCACAAGCGCCAGTGCCTGCGCCTGGCGCCCTGAGGAGTACCCACCATGTCCGGACCCGATACCCTCAGCCAGGCCTTCGGCACCCTGCTGCTGGCCCTGGCCTTCAGCGCCTTCATCGTTTTCGTTCGCGGCTACCGCCCGGGCGGGGTCAGCGGCGCCTGGTACGACCTGGTGCTCGCCTTCGTCGCGGTATGGCTGGCGTTCTGGCCCGAAGCCGGCGTACTCGCACGCTCGCCGAGCCTGGCCAATGCCCTGGGGTTGGTCTTGCAGGTCGGCGCTACCCTGCTC
>NZ_SCND01000479.1:0-3835 GCF_005503585.1 Pseudomonas sp. 2VD | reverse complement strand
TCATCACGCAGGTCGAGGTGGCCACCGCGACCTGCATGGCCGCCTGGGCCAGCGGGTCGTCGGCGGCGCGACCGAGTTGCAGCAGGTGATAGAGCAGCGGCACCACCACGAAGCCGCCGCCAAAGCCGAACAGCACGGCGCTGACCCCGGTGAGGCAGCCGCAGAGAAAGAGCAGGAGATAGAACATGGCGGGTTTCCGGAACGAGAGCGGAAGGCCAGCTTAGGTGTCCCGGGGTTGGCCCGCTTCGCGAGGTTGGCCAATACTATTCGTGTTTCGGCCAGGTGCTTCGACCATGCGCAACGCTTCCATCGAGCAGTACGACGCCACGCCCCGGGCCGTGGTGGCCATGGGTACCGACTATCCCGACGGCTACCTGCTGCCGCGCCATCGGCATCGTCGCGCGCAATTGCTGTACGGTGCCAGCGGGGTGATGCAGGTGCGTACCGGCGACGCCGGCTGGGTGGTGCCGCCACAGCGCGCGGTGTGGATTCCGCCGGGCGTCGAGCACGAGGTGCGAATGCTCGGGGTGAGCACCCGCAGCCTGTACATCGAGCCCGGCAGCGCCACGGCGATGCCGGCGCACTGCCAGGTGCTGGCGGTGTCGCCGTTGCTGCGGCAACTGTTGCTGGCGGCGGTGGACATGCCCCTGGAATACGACACCGAAGGTCGCGACGGCGCGCTGGCGACGCTGTTGCTCCATGAGCTGGCGGCGGCCGAGACGCTGCCGCTGCACGTGCCCTTGCCGCCCGAGCCGCGCTGGCTGGCGCTTTGCGAGGCGTTCCTCGTCGAGCCCGACATCCGCGCCAGCGCCGAGCGCTGGGCCGGGCTGCTGCATACCAGCCTGCGCAGTTTCAACCGCACCTTCCGTCGCTACACCGGCCTCAGCTTCGGGGCCTGGAAGCAACGCGCCTGCGTGGTGCAGGCACTGGCGCGGCTGGCCGGCGGCGAAACGGTCACCGCCATCGCCCTGGACTGCGGCTACGAGAGCCCGGCAGCCTTCTCGACCATGTTCCGCCGGGTCCTCGGCCAGCCGCCCAGCGCCTTCCAGGCGGGCGCGCTCAGATCGCCAGGAGGTCCATGAAGCGGTTCACCGGCGTGGCTTCCAGCGATGCCTGGTGGCTGCACAGGTCGAAGATCCTCTGGCAGCGCTGCGGCGGGAAGCGCGTGGCCAGGTTGGCCTTGAACTTCTCCTGCAGCAGCGGAATGCCTTCGGCGCGCCGGCGGCGATGGCCGAGCGGGTACTCCACGGCGACCTGGCCGGTGCTGCTGCCGTCGTCGAAGAACACTTCCACGGCGTTGGCGATGGAGCGCTTGTCCGCCTCCAGGTATTCACGGCTGTAGCGCGGCTCCTCGACGATCTCCATCTTCTCGCGCAAGCGGTCGATCAGCGGGTGGGCGGCGTGGAAGGCGTCCTCGTAGTGCTCGGCCACCAGGTCGCCGAAGATCAGCGGCACGGCGGTCATGTACTGCAGGCAATGGTCGCGGTCGGCGGGGTTGGCCAGCGGGCCGACCTTGGAAATGATGCGGATCGCCGACTCGTGGGTGGTGATGACGATGCGGCTGATCCGTTGCAGGCGGTCCTTCACCAGCGGATGCAGGCGCACGGCGGCCTCGGCGGCGGTCTGCGCGTGGAATTCGGCGGGGAAGCTGATCTTGAACAGCACGTTTTCCATCACGTAGCTGCCGTAGCCCTGGGGGAAGCTGAAGCGCCGCTTGTCCTCGGGCTTGGTCGCCAGGTCCTTGCTGGTGTGGCTGAACAGGACATCGTAGAAACCCCACTGCGGCGCGCTGAGCACGCCGGGGATGCCCATCTCGCCGCGCAAGGCGATGTCCGCCAGGCGTACGCCGCGGCTCGTCGCGTCGCCAGCGGCCCAGGACTTGCGCGAGCCGGCGTTCGGTGCGTGACGGTAGGTGCGCAGGGCCTGGCCGTCGACGAAGGCGTGGGAGAGGGCGGCCAGCAGTTGCTCGCGGTCGGCCCCCATCAGCTTGGCGCAGACGGCGGTGGACGCGACCTTGACCAGCAGCACATGGTCGAGGCCGACGCGATTGAACGAGTTCTCCAGGGCGATCACGCCCTGGATCTCGTGGGCCATGATCATCGCTTCCAGTACCTGGCGCATGCTCAGCGGCGCTTCGCCGTTGGCCAGGCGTTTCTGCGAGAGGTGGTCGGCGACGGCGAGGATGCCGCCGAGGTTGTCCGAGGGATGGCCCCACTCGGCGGCCAGCCAGGTGTCGTTGTAGTCCAGCCAGCGGACGATGCAGCCGATGTCCCAGGCGGCCTTGACCGGGTCGAGCCGGAAGGAGGTGCCCGGCACCCGCGCGCCGTGCGGGACCAGGGTGCCCTCGACCAGCGGGCCGAGGTGCTTGGTGCATTCCGGGAAGCGCAGCGCCAGCAGGCCGCAGCCGAGGGTATCCATCAGGCAGTTGCGGGCGGTGTCCAGGGCCTCCGCGGAATCGATGCGATAGTCCAGCACGTAGTCGGCGATGTCCTGCAGGACGGCGTCGTAGTCGGGACGTTGGTTGAGATCGACGTTGGCACTCATCGCGTACTCCAGTGGTTCGTAAGTGGTGGGTTTCCTCTCGGGTCAGGCTGGTTCGGGGATGGTTTTTCTTGTCGTGGCTGCAAGACGCCCCGGCCTTTCGCGGTGGCGGAAGGCCGGAGCAAGGATAGGTCGGTTCAGAAGGCCTCGCCGGGTACGCGCACCCAGCCTTCCATGAGGATTCGCGCGCTGCGGCTCATGATCGCCTTGGTCACCGTCCATTCGCCGTTCGCCTGGCTGGCCTCGGCGCCCACTCGCAGGGTGCCGGAGGGATGGCCGAAGCGTACCGCGCTGCGTTCGCCGCCGCCGGCGGCGAGGTTCACCAGGGTGCCGGGAATGGCCGCGGCGGTGCCGATGGCCACCGCCGCGGTACCCATCATCGCGTGGTGCAGCTTGCCCATGGACAGCGCGCGGACCAGCAGGTCGATATCGCCGGCCGCCACCAGCTTGCCGCTGGCGGTGCGGTAGTCGCGGGGCGGGGCGACGAAGGCGATCTTCGGCGTGTGCTGGCGGGTCGCGGCTTCCTCGGGGGTCTTGATCAGGCCCATGCGCAGAGCACCGGCGACGCGGATCCGTTCGAAGAGCGCCAGTTGCTGCGGGTCGCCGTTGATCTCTTCGCGCAGCTCGGTGCCGCGGTAGCCGATCTCCTCGGCATTGACGAACACCGTGGGAATCCCGGCGT
Organism: Pseudomonas sp. 2VD; assembly: GCF_005503585.1. Taxonomy (NCBI): domain Bacteria; kingdom Pseudomonadati; phylum Pseudomonadota; class Gammaproteobacteria; order Pseudomonadales; family Pseudomonadaceae; genus Pseudomonas; species Pseudomonas sp. 2VD. Next base: position 612 of record NZ_SCND01000479.1, on the reverse strand, counting down.
TGATCATGGTCGCCTTGAAGGTGCCGACCCCCGGCACCTCCAGGTCGTCCACCAGGTTGCCGGTGGGGAACATGGCGCCGCCGTCCTCGCCGTCGTCGGACGGATCGAGGAATTCCAGCACGATCTCGGCCGCCGGGAAGGTCACTCCGTCCAGCTCGAAGTCGCCGGTTTCCTGGACTTGGCCGCCGCTCACCGGCACGTGGGCGATGATGGTCTTGCCGATATTGGCCTGCCAGATGCGTACCTCGCAGATGCCGTCTTCCGGTATCCGCGCCGGATCCACCAGCCCGGCGTGCAGGGCGAAGGCGCCGGCCCCGGTGGAGAGGTTGCCGCAGTTGCCGCTCCAGTCGACGAAGGGCTTGTCGATGGAGACCTGGCCGTAGAGGTAGTCGACGTCATGGCCCGGCTGGCTGCTCTTCGAGAGGATCACGCACTTGCTGGTGCTGGAGGTGGCGCCGCCCATCCCGTCGATGTGCGCGGCATAGGGGTCGGGACTGCCGATCACCCGCATGAACAGCCGGTCGCGCGCCTCGCCGGGGACCCGGCAGGATTCCGGCAGGTCTTCCAGGCGGAAGAACACGCCCTTGCTGGTGCCGCCGCGCAGGTAGGTGG
>NZ_SCND01000478.1:0-3842 GCF_005503585.1 Pseudomonas sp. 2VD | reverse complement strand
CCGCGCCTGTCCGACGGCGACCTGGCCTGGGCCACCCGCCAGCTGGCCAGCCTGCTGGCCGCCAGCCTGCCGCTGGAGGCGGCGCTGAGCGCCACCCTCGACCAGGCCGAGCGCAAGCACATCGCCCAGACCCTGAGCGCCGTGCGCAGCGACGTGCGCGGCGGCATGCGCCTGGCCGACGCCCTTGCCGCACGGCCGCGGGACTTCCCGGAAATCTACCGGGCGCTGGTGGCGGCGGGCGAGGAGTCCGGCGACCTGGCCCAGGTGATGGAGCGCCTGGCCGACTACATCGAGGAACGCAACGCCCTGCGCGGCAAGATCCTCACCGCGTTCATCTACCCGGCGGTGGTCGGCGTGGTCTCCATCGGCATCGTCATCTTCCTCCTCGGCTACGTGGTGCCGCAGGTGGTCAGCGCCTTCTCCCAGGCGCGCCAGGATCTGCCGGCGCTGACCCGGGCGATGCTCCAGGCCAGCGACTTCGTGCGCGCCTGGGGCTGGCTCTGCGCCGGCGCCATCGGTGGCGCTTACTGGGGCTGGCGCTTGTACCTGCGCGACCCGCAGGCGCGGCTCGGCTGGCACCGGCGAGTGCTGCGCCTGCCTCTGCTCGGACGCTTCGTGCTCGGGGTGAATACCGCGCGCTTCGCCTCCACCCTGGCGATCCTCGGCAGCGCCGGCGTACCGCTGCTGCGCGCGCTCGATGCGGCGCGCCAGACGCTGGCCAACGACTGCCTCGCGCAGGCGGTGGAGGAGGCCACCGCGCAGGTTCGCGAAGGTGTCTCGCTGGCCTCGGCGCTGCGCACGCGGCAGGTGTTCCCGCCGATCCTCACCCACCTGATCGCCAGCGGCGAGAAGACCGGCGCGTTGCCGCCGATGCTCGACCGCGCGGCGCAGACCCTGTCGCGCGACATCGAGCGCCGCGCCATGGGCATGACCGCGCTGCTCGAGCCGCTGATGATCGTGGTCATGGGCGGGGTGGTGCTGACCATCGTGATGGCGGTGCTGATGCCGATCATCGAGATGAACCAGCTGGTCCAGTAGTCCGTGCCTGAACAAGCCCTTCCCGTGCGGGGCGGTTAACCGCTCGCGGCTATCCGCCGTGGGGATGGGGCGTCTCAGCAGTCTTCCGAAGAGAGGTATCGGCGGATAACGCCGCTGGCGTAATCCGCCCTACGGGAGGGGCTTGTGCAAGCCGGCCTTCCTCTCGCTGTCATCAACCCGTGTGGCCCCTCGCCAGGGCTCGGGTGCATGTTTCAGCGAGGTTGCCCCGAGGGCGCGCCATGGCCGTCGCGGGCCGGCCGCCGGGAGGCGCTCGCGGAACCTCGCAGGTCCCGCGAAAAGGCCCGGCGCAGAGCCTGCGAACACCCGAGGAAAGGCTGCGAAAACAATTCGATGCTCCCGAGATTTTTTCCCCGATCTGTCACCGGAACTTGCGAGTTTTATCCCCAGCGGCCCCTTCGACCGGCTAGGGATGCAAAGCCCGGCAAGCACGGCGCCGCCTCATGCAAGACGACTTCCTCAACGTACCAACACCACGATGAAAGGAGATTCTTCATGTTCAAGCGCTCTCTGATCGCTGCCTCGCTGAGCGTGGCCGCCCTCGTATCCGCCCAAGCCATGGCCGAAATCAACGGCGGTGGCGCCACCCTGCCGCAACAGCTGTACCAGGAGCCCGGCGTCCTGACCGCCGGCTTCGCCGCCTACATCGGCGTAGGCAGCGGCAACGGCAAGGCGGCCTTCCTGAACAACGACTACACCAAGTTCGTCGCCGGCACTACCAACAAGAACGTGCATTGGGCTGGTAGCGACTCCAAACTGAGCAAGACCAACGAAACCAACCCCTATCTGAGCGCCCATGGCTCCGCCTGGGGTCCGCTGATCCAGGTGCCGTCGGTAGCCACTTCGGTCGCTCTGCCGTTCAACAAGTCAGGTAGCAACGCCGTCAACTTCGCAGACGTGAACACCCTTTGCGGTGTCTTCTCCGGCCGTCTGACCGATTGGAGTCAGATTCCTGGCTCGGGCCGTAGCGGCGCCATCACAGTGGTCTACCGTTCCGAGAGCAGCGGCACTACCGAACTGTTCACCCGCTTCCTCAACGCCTCTTGCTCCAGCGCCCTCGAAGGTGGCACCTTCGCCATCACCACCAGCTTCGGTAACAGCTTCTCCGGCGGCCTGCCGGCTGGCGCCGTATCGGCCCAGGGCAGCCAGGCCGTGATGAATACGCTCAACGCCGCCGAAGGCCGCATCACCTATATGAGCCCGGACTTCGCCGCGCCGACGCTGGCCGGCCTCGACGACGCCACCAAGGTCGCCCAGGTGCGCGGCGTATCGCCGGCTCCGGCCAACGTCTCGGCAGCCATCGGTGCCGTTACCCCGCCGACCACCGCACAGCGTTCAGACCCGAACAACTGGGTGCCGGTCTTCGCCGCCACTGCCAGTGCGACCGATCCGAGCGTCCGTCCGTATCCGACCACCGGCTATCCGATCCTCGGCTTCACCAACCTGATCTTCAGCCAGTGCTACGCCGACGCTACCCAGACCCAGCAGGTGCGCGACTTCTTCACCCGTCACTACGGCGCCAGCGTCAACAACGACACTGCGATCACCAACCATCGCTTCGTGCCGCTGCCGGCTTCCTGGAAGCTTGCCGTACGCCAGTCGTTCCTGACCTCCACCAACAACCTGTACATCGGCCATTCCAACGTCTGCAACGGCATCGGCCGTCCGCTCTAAGACGCTCCAGTCCACGGGCGATAGCGGAGACCGGCGGTGCGCAAGCACTGCCGGTTTCTTTTTTTCCGGCGCTTAGCCGCTTTCCATGAACTTTCCGTGACAAGACTTCGGCCCGCCCTGTTGCGGGCTGTCTTTCTATCAGGAATGCGCGTTGGCAAGCCGACGCGTCGAGTTGAACACGCCCAAGGAATCTCGCGTCATGCCGTCTCGTCCGTTCGTGCCGTCGTCCCCCGTCACCGTTTCGCTCGATGGCGGCTTGCCGCGGCTGAAACCGCTGGCACAGATCATCGCCTTGCTCATGGTTGCAGGTGGCGCCCAGGCTTCCCAGCCGTTCAGCGCCGCCTGGTTCGCCGCCAAGGGCGCCCAGCAGAGCGCCGGGGCGGCGCGTCCGGGCGCGCAGTTGCCGGGCATGACGCCACCGCCGCTGGCCCAGCAGCAGAAGGTCAACCAGCAGTTGCAGCGTTCGCTGCAAAACCTCAACAACACCGTGGCGGCCATCGCCGCGCAGCAGGCCGCCCAGGCGGCGGGACGCCAGGCTGCGCTGGCGGCGCCGACGGACATCCCGGACGGCCTGGGCGAGGGCGGCCTGAAAGTGGACGCTTCCCTGCCTTTCGAGCAGGCCTGGCAGAACGCCAAGGCGCCAGTGCAGTCGCAGGCCGACGGGCGTACCACGGTGACGGTAGAGCAGACCGCGGATCGGGCGATCCTCAACTGGGAAACCTTCAACATCGGTCGGCAGACCACCCTGCAGTTCGACCAGCAGAGCAACTGGGCGGTGCTCAACCGGGTCAACGACCCGAGCGCCCGGCCGAGCCAGATCCAGGGCCAGATCAAGGCCGACGGCACGGTGATGGTGGCCAACCGCAACGGTGTGGTGTTCAGCGGCAGCAGCCAGGTCAACGTACGCAACCTGGTGGCTGCCGCCGCCAGCATCAGCGACAGCCAGTTCCGCGAACGCGGCCTGTATTTCGACGCCAACGGCAGCCAGCCGAGCTTCACCGACGCCGCCGGCGCGGTGCGGGTGGAGCAGGGCGCCTTGCTGCAGACCGCCAATCCGGCCAGCTCCACCGCGGCGGGCGGCTACGTGCTGTTGCTCGGCAGCGAGGTGGAGA
>NZ_SCND01000477.1:0-3850 GCF_005503585.1 Pseudomonas sp. 2VD | reverse complement strand
CATGAAATCGATCAAAGCCCGGAACTGTTCTTCCGAGCACTGCATGCACATGCCCATGGGCATGTGCATGCAGTGCTCGGAAGAACAGTTCCGGGCTTTGATCGATTTCATGTCCGCAGTGCAGGACCGATAGGGGATACCGGCATGCCAAGTCATCTGTCGCGACGCCAGCTCCTGCAACGGGCGGGAGCGCTCGGTGCGTTCGCCGCCATGGTGGGAAACCCCGCGCTGGCGGAGTTGCTCCGCGCACCGCGCCTGATTCCCTGGCGCAACTGGTCCGGCGCGCAAAGCTGCCTGCCCCTGGCGCGGGAGGCACCGAAAGACCTCGACGAACTGGTCCGGATCATCCGCCAGGCGTCCGGCAGGATCCGCCCGGTGGGCTCCGGGCATTCGTTCAGCGCGTTGGTCCCGACCGACGGCACCCTGCTCTCGCTCGCCTACTTCAGCGGCTTGCTCAGCCACGACAGCGCGACCCTCCAGGCCGAGTTCGGCGGCGGTACGCCGATGTCGCAGATGGGCGCTCCGCTCAAGGAGATCGGCCAGGCGCTGGTGAACATGGCCGACATCGATTACCAGACCCTGGCTGGCGCCATCGCTACTTCCACCCATGGCACCGGGGTCGGCTTCGGTTCCTATTCCGCCCAGGTTCGCGGTCTGCAACTGGTCACCGCGAGCGGCGAGGTGCTCGAGTGCGACGCCAAGCGCAACGTGGAGGTGTTCGATGCCGCACGGGTCTCGCTGGGGGCGCTGGGCGTCGTGACCCGGGTGCGCCTGCAGAACCGCGCGGCCTACCGCCTGCGTGAACGGCAGTGGATCGCCCGGACCGAGGAGTTGCTGGAGGACGTGGAGAAGAACACGCGCGAGAACCAGCACTGGGAGATGCTGGTGGTGACCCACTCCGACTACGCCCTGTCGATCGCCCTTAACGAGACCGACGAGCCGAAGACCCCGCCCCTGGACCCGGCGAAGGAAGGCGGCAACGAGTTCGTCGGCCTGATCGAAGGTTTCGACAAGTACCTCAGCGACTTCCCGGAGACCCGCCGTACCCTGCTCAACAGCCTGCGCCACTTCGCCCGCTTCGACGAGCGGGTCGACGATTCCTATGCGGTCTACGCCAACGTGCGCAACGTGCGCTTCAACGAGATGGAGTATTCGGTCCCCGCCGAGCATGGCCCCGCCTGCCTGCGGGAGATTCTTGCGCTGATCCGCGACAAGGACCTGCGCACCTGGTTTCCCATCGAGTACCGCTACGTGAAGGCCGACGACATTCCCCTGAGCATGTTCGAGGGCCGCGACAGTTGTTCCATTTCCGTGCATCAGCACTACAGCATGGACCACCACAACTTCTTCGCCGCGGTGGAACCGATCTTCTGGAAATACGCCGGGCGTCCGCACTGGGGCAAGCTGCATGGCCTCAACGCGCACCAGTTGCAGGGGCTCTATCCGCGCTGGAAGGCGTTCGCCGAGGTGCGCCAGGCGCTGGATCCCCGCGGGCGGTTCCTCAATGCGCACCTCTCTTCCATCCTGGGCGTGACCTGAAAGGAGCGACGCCGTGAATCGACGCAAGTTCATGTTCGCCGGCCTCGGGGCCGGCGCGCTGCTGGCGGGAACTGCCGCCTGGATGCGTCCCGCCGACCGTGGCGGGCCGTACGACGACTATTTCCGCGCGCTGAACCGCGAACTCAAGGCCAATGGCCCGATGTGCCCGGTGCTGCTCATCGACCTCGATCGCCTGGACCACAACATCGATGTGGTGATGCGTTCGGTCCGCCGCGGCGGCAAGCATCTGCGGCTGGTGGAGAAGTCGCTGCCCTCGCCCGGCCTGCTGGCGTACATCGCCAGGCGCGCCGGCACCCGGCGGCTGATGTCCTTCCACCAACCGTTCCTCAACCACGACGCAGTCGCTTTTGCGGATGCCGACATCCTCCTCGGCAAGCCGTTGCCGGTGCGTTCGGCGGAACTGTTCTACCGCGAGCACAAGGGCGCGTTCGACCCGGCGCGGCAGTTGCAATGGCTGATCGATACGCCGCAGCGCTTGCGTCAGTACCTGGCGCTGGCCCAGGGGCTGGGGACCCGGATGCGCGTCAACATCGAACTGGACGTCGGCCTGCATCGCGGCGGGGTGGCCGACCAGGCCGCGCTGGGTGAATTGCTGGCGCTGATCGCGGCGCATCCGCAGCACCTGGAGTTCGCCGGCTTCATGGGCTACGACCCCTTCGTCGGAATGGGTGTGCCGGGCATCCTCGGTTCGCCCGAAGAGCTGTTCGCCAAGGTCATGGCGCTCTACCAGGGACATGTCGACTTCGCCCGCCAGCGCTTCGCCGCGCTGTGGACGCCACAGCTGACCTTGAATACCGCCGGCAGCCCCAGCTATCGCATGCACGAGAAGGAAACGCTGAGCAGCGAGGTCTCGGTGGGCACCGCCATGCTCAAGCCGAGCCACTACGACCTGGCGTCCCTGGCCGAGCATGTGCCGGCCGTCTACATCGCCACGCCGGTACTCAAGAGCACCGGCGCGGTGCAGATCCCGGCGCTGGACGGCAAGTCGCGGCTGTTTTCCTGGTGGGACCCCAACCAGCGCGGCACCTTCTTCATCTACGGCGGCAACTGGATGGCCGACTTCGCCTCGCCCGAGGGACTGCGCAGCAACGGCATCTACGGGCGCAGCTCGAACCAGGAAATGGTCAACGGCTCGCCTTCGGTGGGCCTGGAGGTGGACGACCAGGTCTTCCTGCGGCCGACCCAGAGCGAGTCGGTGCTGCTGCAATTCGGCGACCTGCTGGCGCTGCGCGGCGGGCGGATCGTCGAGCGCTGGCCGGTTTACGCCTAGGGCGCCTGGCGCTTTTCCTCGTCGATGGCGGCAGCCCGCGGATACCGGGCTGCCGCTTCGTTCCGATGCCTCAGAGTTCGAACGGAATGGTCAGCTTGGCCCAGAGCATGTCGCCTTCGGGGCGGTTCTCCACGTCGAATTCCTTGGCCCAGCGGATCTCCGCGCTGGCGTACTTGAGGAAGGTCAGGTGCACGGCCGGGCCGATGGCGAAGACCTGGCCGCGTACGCCATCGTCGACTTCCTCGCCGAAACCGAACACCCGTACGGTCTCGCCGTTCTGTTTGTCGTCGGTGGTCTGCTTGAGGTAGTAGCCGTTCAGGCCGAGGCGCAGGTTGTCGGTCACCCGGTAGCTGGCGGAATAGTCGAAATGGAAGATCTGCCCCGAGCGATAGTCGGTGTCGTGGTTTTCCATGTTGAAGCTGTAGGTGGCCTTCAGCGACAGCTCGGTGCGTTCGGTGGGCAGCCAGGTGAAGGAGAACAGCGGCTTGTAGGTGTAGAAGTTGTTGCTGGTGTTGGCCAGCCGCTCGGCATCGTACTTGCCGGTGGGCACGGTGACCTCCACGGCGGCGGCCAGGGTCAGGTCCTTGCCCATGTCCCAGAGGATGATCGGCGCGAAGGTGGTGTCACCCATGCTTTCCCGTTCGTCGCTCAGGCCGAACGCGGCCACCCGTTGGCGGATATAGGGCTGGGCGATGTAGCCGCCCAGGCGCCCGCCGAAGATCCGCAGCGGGCTCAGGTAGTCCAGGCGAGGGATGATCGCATCCGAGCTGATCTTCACGTCGGACACCTTGCCGCCGAAGGAGCTGATGTTCAGCTTCCTGGCTTCGTAGTGGTTGTAGTAGACGTTGAAGGCGAACATGTGGTCCGGGAGGTTGTCGACGTCCAGTGGCAGGGTGAAGAAACCGTCGGTTCCTGGACCTATGTTGTCCACGCCGCCTTCGCTGGCGTGGGTGCAGCAGCTGAAGGCGAGGGTGACGCAGGCGGCCAGGCGCAGGGGCCTGCGTCACCCTCGCCTTCAGC
>NZ_SCND01000476.1:0-3875 GCF_005503585.1 Pseudomonas sp. 2VD | reverse complement strand
CTCGACCATACGCTGATCTTCGGTCCGCCGGGGTTGGGCAAGACGACCCTGGCGAATATCATCGCCCAGGAAATGGGCGTTTCCATCAAGAGTACTTCCGGGCCGGTGCTCGAGCGTCCCGGCGATCTCGCCGCGTTGCTGACCAACCTGGAGGCCGGCGACGTCCTGTTCGTCGACGAGATCCACCGTCTTTCGCCCATCGTCGAAGAAGTGCTGTATCCGGCCATGGAAGATTTCCAGTTGGACATCATGATCGGCGAAGGGCCCGCGGCCCGCTCCATCAAGCTGGACCTGCCGCCGTTCACCCTGGTCGGCGCGACCACTCGTGCCGGCATGCTGACCAATCCACTGCGCGATCGCTTCGGTATCGTCCAGCGCCTGGAGTTCTACAACGTCGAGGACCTGGCGACCATCGTCAGTCGGTCGGCCGGCATTCTCGGCCTGGAGATCGAGCCGCAGGGCGCGGCGGAAATCGCCAAGCGCGCCCGCGGTACGCCGCGAATCGCCAATCGCCTGCTGCGCCGGGTACGCGACTTCGCCGAGGTCCGGGGGCAGGGCGACATTACCCGGGTGATCGCCGACAAGGCATTGAACCTGCTCGATGTCGACGAGCGTGGCTTTGACCACCTCGACCGTCGTCTGTTGCTGACCATGATCGACAAGTTCGATGGCGGGCCTGTAGGAATCGACAACTTGGCTGCGGCGTTGAGCGAGGAGCGGCACACGATCGAAGATGTACTGGAGCCCTATCTGATCCAGCAGGGCTACATCATGCGGACACCGCGGGGACGCGTGGTAACACGCCATGCGTACCTGCACTTTGGCCTGAATATTCCGAAAAGGTTGGGGCCGGGGGTGACGACGGATCTGTTCACGTCTGAAGATGGTAATTAATTGCATTTGTGGGCGATTGCCGATTGGCAAAGCCGGGACTTGGTTCTAGAGTATGCGCGCGCAACACGGGGGAAAGCCGTTCCAGCAGCGTTTCCGGGTCTATTACGAGGACACGGATGCCGGCGGCATCGTCTATTACGTCAACTATCTCAAGTTCATGGAACGGGCTCGGACCGAGCGGCTGCGAGCTTTGGGGTTCGCCCAATCGCAACTGGTCGGCGACAATCTGCTGTTCGTCGTGCACTCCGCCGAGGCGCGTTACCACGCCCCGGCCAAGCTCGACGATGAACTGCTTGTCAGCGCCGAGGTCGAGGAGTTGAACCGGGCGAGCCTGAAGTTTCGTCAACAGGTTCGTCGAGCGTCGGACTCCGTCCTGCTCTGCGAGGGGCGGTTCCTGGTGGCGTGCGTGCGAGCGGACACCCTGAAGCCACGTGCTATCCCCGAAACGTTGCGTGCGGCTTTTGCCGGAAGCCCGGATTCTTTTTCAGCAGGAGATTAAAGTGGAACCGAACGTCGTCGACCATACCTCCATGTGGAGCCTGATCAGCAACGCCAGTATCGTGGTGCAGCTGGTCATGCTGACCCTCGTGGCCGCCTCGGTCACATCCTGGATCATGATTTTCCAGCGCGGCAACGCCATGCGCGCTGCCAAGAAGGCACTGGATGCCTTCGAAGAACGCTTCTGGTCGGGCATCGACCTGTCCAAGCTGTATCGCCAGGCCGGTAGCAATCCGGACCCGGACTCCGGCGTCGAGCAGATCTTCCGTGCCGGCTTCAAGGAGTTTTCCCGTCTGCGCCAGCAGCCCGGCGTCGATCCCGATGCGGTGATGGAGGGCGTGGCGCGCGCCATGCGTGTGGCCATCTCCCGTGAGGAGGAGAAACTCGAGGCCAGCCTGCCGTTCCTGGCAACCGTCGGCTCCACCAGCCCGTACGTCGGCCTGTTCGGTACCGTCTGGGGTATCATGAATTCCTTCCGTGGCCTGGCCACCGTGCAGCAGGCTACCCTGGCCACCGTCGCCCCGGGTATCGCCGAAGCGCTGATCGCCACCGCCATCGGCCTGTTCGCCGCGATCCCCGCGGTCATCGCCTACAACCGCTTCTCCGCACGTTCTGAGATGCTGATCGGTCGTTACTACACCTTCGCCGACGAGTTCCAGGCCATCCTGCACCGCAAGGTGCACACCAGCGACGACTAAGACGACTGAGAGGTAAGCCGATATGGCAAGGGTTCGTCACAAGCGCAAGCCGGTCGCGGAAATGAACGTGGTGCCTTACATCGACGTGATGCTGGTACTGCTGGTGATTTTCATGGTGACCGCACCGATGCTCAACCAGGGGGTCAAGGTCGACCTGCCGAAGGTGTCCAGCGAGGCGTTGCCTCAGGACAACAACAAGCAGGTCCTGACCCTTTCGGTGAAGGCTGACGGTTCCTATTACTGGAACGTCGGCAGCGAAGTGGATACTGAAAAACAGACCGATAGTGCCGTGTCGTTGGAACAGATGACCGATGCAGTCACCAAGATCATGAGTGCCCGTCCGGACACCCAGGTATTCATCCGCGGCGACAAGGCGGTGAACTATGGTGCGGTGGTTGGCGCCATGGGTGCCTTGCAGCAGGCCGGTGTGCCCAACGTCGGGTTGATTACCGAGGCCCCCTGATCTTGAAGCAACAGTTCGAGCGCTCGCCTTCCGAGAGTTATTTCTGGCCCGTCGTCCTGGCGGTGGTCCTGCACGTTCTGATCTTCGCCATGCTGTTCGTCAGCTGGGCGTTTGCTCCGGAGCTTCCTCCCTCCAAGCCGATCGTGCAGGCCACGCTCTACCAGCTCAAGTCGAAGAGCCAGGCGACGACCCAGACCAACCAGAAGATCGCTGGCGAGGCGAAGAAGACCGCCTCCAAGCAATACGAAGTCGAGCAGCTCGAACAGAAGAAGCTCGAGCAGCAGAAACTCGAGCAACAAAAGCTGGAACAGCAGCAGGTCGCTGCTGCGAAAGCGGCGGAACAAAAGAAGGCTGACGAGGCTCGAAAGGCCGAGGCCCAGAAAGCCGCTGAGGCGAAGAAGGCCGATGAAGCCAAGAAAGCTGCCGAGGCCAAGGCCGCCGAACAGAAGAAGCAGGCTGACATAGCCAAGAAGCGCGCCGAGGACGAGGCCAAGAAAAAGGCTGCTGACGACGCCAAGAAAAAGGCAGCCGAGGACGCGAAGAAGAAAGCGGCCGAGGAGGCCAAGAAGAAGGCTGCTGCGGAAGCGGCGAAGAAGAAAGCCGCCGTCGAGGCCGCCAAGAAAAAGGCCGCCGCCGCTGCCGCGGCAGCCCGCAAGGCTGCCGAGGACAAGAAGGCGCAGGCGTTGGCCGAGTTGCTTTCGGATACGACCGAGCGCCAGCAGGCCCTGGCCGACGAGGTGGGCAGCGAGGTCACCGGCAGTCTCGACGACCTGATCGTCAACCTGGTGAGCCAGCAGTGGCGGCGTCCTCCATCGGCGCGTAATGGAATGAGCGTAGAAGTACTAATCGAAATGCTGCCGGACGGTACCATCACCAATGCCAGCGTCAGCCGTTCGAGTGGCGACAAGCCTTTCGACAGTTCGGCGGTGGCGGCGGTGCGCAACGTCGGCCGTATTCCCGAGATGCAGCAATTGCCGCGGGCTACCTTCGACAGCCTGTATCGTCAGCGCCGCATCATCTTTAAACCGGAGGATTTGAGTCTGTGAGTACCCTGATTCGCATTGCGCTGTTCGCCCTGGCCCTGGTGGCAGGTGCTGCGCAGGCTGCCGACCCGCTGGTGATCTCCAGCGGTAACGACCGTGCCATTCCCATCGCCGTGGTGCCGTTCGGCTTCCAGGGGGGCAACGTGTTGCCGGAAGACATGTCCAATATCATCGGCAACGACCTGCGCAACTCCGGCTACTTCGAGCCGCTGCCCCGGCAGAACATGATCAGCCAGCCGGCGCAGGCCAGCGAAGTGATCTTCCGTGACTGGAAGGCAG
>NZ_SCND01000475.1:0-3902 GCF_005503585.1 Pseudomonas sp. 2VD | reverse complement strand
GGGTCAGTGCGGGGGACTTGATCTGGATGGCTGGCATGCTGGTCTTCTCCCTTGCGGACCGGCGATTATAGGACGAGTTGTCGCAGGACCAAGTGCTTTCGAACGCCGGCGAGCCCCATCGCAGAGGCTTTCCGTTACCCTATGGCGCGCCCCGGCCATGTCCTTGCGGCAAATTCAGCTTCAATTAAGAGCGCCCGGTTAATCTGCAAACCGTCGAAAGCAACACGATTGATTCCCACGGAGAGATTCCCATGAAGAAACTGACTGCCCTGTTCGCCGCCACCGCCATCGCCCTGACTGCCGGCCTGGCCCAGGCCCGCGACCTCGGCCCGGACGAGGCGCTGAAGCTGCGTGACGCCGGGACCATCAAGTCCTTCGAAGAGCTGAACAAGAACGCCATCGCCAAGCATCCCGGCTCGAGCGTCCACGATACCGAGCTGGAAGAGGAATACGGCCGCTACATCTACCAGGTCGAGTTGCGCGACCCGCAGGGCGTGAAGTGGGACCTGGAGCTGGATGCCGCTACCGGCGCCGTGCTCAAGGACCACCAGGACGACTGATGAAGTGGCTCATGCGCTACGCCGGGATCGTCGCACTGGTCCTGGCGGTCATCAGCCTCGAGGCGATGGCGCGCGACCTGGACCAGGACGAGGTCCTGCGCCTGCGCCAGGACGGTGTGATACAGCCGCTCGAATCCCTCATGCAGGAAGCCCTGGGGCGTTACCCCGGGGCGCGCCTGCTGGAGGTCGAGCTGGAAGAGGAAGACGACGTCTATGTCTACGAGGTGGAACTGCTCACCCGCGACGGCGTCGTGCGTGAACTGGAACTGGATGCCCGCAACGGCCGCATCCTGAAGGACGAGGAAGACGACTGATGCGGTTGCTGCTGGTTGAGGATCACGTTCCCCTGGCCGACGAACTGATGGCCAGCCTGACCCGCCAGGGCTACGCGGTGGACTGGCTGGCCGACGGCCGCGACGCGGCGGTGCAGGGCGCCAGCGAGCCCTACGACCTGATCATTCTCGACCTCGGCCTGCCCGGGCGTCCCGGCCTGGAGATACTCCAGGAGTGGCGTGGCCTGGGACTCGCGACTCCGGTGCTGATCCTCACCGCGCGCGGTTCCTGGGCCGAACGCATCGATGGGCTCAAGGCCGGTGCCGACGACTATCTGACCAAGCCGTTCCATCCGGAAGAGTTGGCCTTGCGCATCCAGGCCCTGTTGCGCCGCGCCCATGGGCTGGCCAACCAGAGCCAGCTGGAGGCCGCCGGGCTGCGCCTGGACGAGCAGCGTCAGTGCGTGTGCCTGAACGGCGCCGACGTCGACCTGACCGCCGCCGAATTCCGCCTGCTGCGCTATTTCATGCTGCACCCCGGCCAGGTCCTGTCCAAGGGGCACCTGGCCGAGCATCTGTACGACGGCGAGACCGAACGCGATTCCAACGTCATCGAGGTCCACGTCAACCACCTGCGGCGCAAGCTCGGCCGCGAGGTGATCGAGACCCGCCGTGGCCAGGGCTACCGCTACGCCGGGGTGGCCGCCGGATGAGGTCGATCCAGCGGCGCCTGAGCGTCGGCCTGTTCGCGGTGCTGCTGGTGGTCGGGCTGGTCCTCGCGCAGACCGGCCTGTGGCTGTTCGACCAGGGCCTGCGGCGCTATTTCGCCGGCAACCTGCGCGAGGAGGCGGAGAACCTGCTGGTGGCCATGGTACGCGGGCCGAACGGCATGCAACTGGACGAGCAACGCCTCAACCCGGCGTTCCAGCGCCCGTATTCCGGGCGCTATTTCGTCATCGAGCTGGAAAAGGACACCTGGCGCTCACGCTCCCTGTGGGACAGCGAGCTGGAAGTGCCGCACAAGAAAGGGCTGGTGCAGGGCCTGGTCGATGGGCCCGAGGAGCAGCGACTGCTGGTGTTCCGCGGCCACTACAAGCGCATGGGCCAGAAGCTGCGGATCGTGGTAGCGCAGGACTATACGCCGATCCTGGAAAGCTTCGCCCGTGTGCAGTGGATGGGCCTGGGCGCCGGCGCCCTGGCGCTGCTCCTGGTATTGCTGTTGCAGCGCCTGACCGTGCGTCGTTCGCTGCGTCCGCTGGAGGAGGTGCGCCTGCAGATCGCCCAGCTGCAGCAGGGCCAGCGTAGCCAACTGGACAACCAGGCTCCCGAGGAGCTGGAGCCGCTGGTGGAGCAGATCAACCACCTGCTGGCACACACCGAGGAGACCCTGAAGCGTTCGCGCAACGCCCTGGGCAACCTCGGTCACGCCCTGAAGACGCCGCTGGCGGTGCTGGTCAGCCTCGCCGAGCGCGAGGAGATGGCGCGCCAGCCGGAGTTGCAACAGGTCCTGCGCGAGCAGCTGGAACAGATCCAGCAGCGTCTCGGTCGCGAGTTGGGCAAGGCGCGCCTGGTCGGCGAAGCGCTGCCTGGCGCACATTTCGATTGCGCCGAGGAGTTGCCGTCGCTGTGCGACACCCTGCGCCTGATCCACGGCCCGCACCTGCAGGTGAGCTGGAGCGCGCCACCGGGGCTGCGCCTGCCATGGGACCGCGAGGACCTGCTGGAGATGCTCGGCAATCTGCTGGACAACGCCTGCAAGTGGGCCGATAGCGAAGTCCGCCTGACTGTCGCGCAGGGCGAGGGCATGGTCCGCCTGAAGGTCGACGATGACGGCCCCGGCATCCTCCCCGACCAGCGCCAGGCGGTGCTGGAGCGGGGTACCCGGCTCGACGAGCAGGTCAGCGGGCATGGCCTGGGCCTGGGCATCGCGCGCGACATCGCCGAGGCCTGCGGTGGCCGCCTGAGTCTCGAGGACAGCCCGCTGGGCGGCCTGCGGGTGAGCGTCGAGTTGCCGTTGCAGAAGAGCGGCCGCGCCGCCAGGGCTTAACAGTTCTTCACCATTTGCCGACAGTCCCGGCAAGATTTCCTCCTGCGCTTTCCCTAGCATCCCGGGCTTCTTGCAAGGAGGTCTTGGACGATGAAACGGCGGACGGGTACGGGCCGCTGGCGCTGGGCGCTGATGCTGCCGGTGCTGGTGTTCCTGTTGGGCGAGTCCAGTGGACAGCGAGAGGAGGGGCGGTCGCCGCGGTTACCCGCGCAGGCTCGCTACGAGCAGGCCGTGGAAAACGCGTTGCGCAGCGAGCGCGGCGAGCCGCGGCAGGCCGGGACGCCGGCGGCGAAGGTGGCCGAGACGGGAGCCCCGGCGCGTCTGCGTGGCTGGCTGCGCTCGCTGGCCCGCCTGGCGATCTGGGGGACCTACGGCCCCCCGGCGCTATTCAGGCCGTGAACGGTCAGGCCTTGAACTGTTCCATCAGGCCCTGCTGGTGGTTGGCCAGGCGGTTCAGCGACTGACTGACCTGGGCCGATTCCTCGGCCTGACTCGACAGCGACTCGGTGACGTCACGGATCGCCGCGACATTGCGGTTGATCTCCTCGGCTACCGAGCTCTGTTCCTCGGCGGCGCTGGCGATCTGTAGATTCATGTCGTTGATCACCGTCACCGCCTCGCCGATCCGTTGCAGCGCGGCCACCGCTTCATCCACCTGCTCGACGCTGCCCTGGGCCTGGCGATGGCTGCCGTGCATGGCGTCGACCACGTCGCGGGTGCCCTGTTGCAGGCCTTCGATCACCCCGCGGATCTGTTCCACCGAGTCCTGGGTGCGCCGGGCGAGGTTGCGCACTTCGTCGGCGACCACCGCGAAGCCGCGGCCGGCGTCGCCGGCGCGGGCCGCCTCGATGGCCGCGTTGAGCGCCAGCAGGTTGGTCTGCTCGGCGATGGCGCGGATCACTTCCAGCACCGAACCGATTTCCTCGCTGCTGCTGGCCAGTTGCTCGACCTGGCCCATGGCGCTGGTCAGGTTGGCGGCCAGGCTGTCGATGCTCTGGGTGGTGCGGTCGATCAGCGCCAGAC
>NZ_SCND01000474.1:0-3903 GCF_005503585.1 Pseudomonas sp. 2VD | reverse complement strand
TGACCGACCGCGTCGGCAGCTCTGGCGCGTTCGTTGATCGCGGAACCGGCGACTGGTGCCCGACCGGACTACTCGCCGCCGAGCTGCCGCTGGCGGCCGGTCCGAACGTCGTCACGTTGACGAACGCCAGCCGGCTGGAGGACGTCACTGTCGGCCAGGCCGCAGTCGTGGACGACGAGATAGTCCGGGTCGATGCGGTCAACTACGCCAGCGGCACGGTCACCCTCGCGCGCGGCTGCGCCGATACCGTACCGGCCAAGCATCTGGCCGGGGCTCGGGTCTGGTTCTACGACACGTTCGAAGCTGTGGACGAAACGGTCTACAGCCAGGGCGTGACGCTCCAGGCCCGGCTGCTGACGAACACCAGCGAGGGCCAACTGGCCCCGGCGCTGGCCGCCACCGACAGCCTCACCCTGACCGGGCGCCAAGGTAAGCCGTATCCGCCCGGCCAGTTCCGCATCAACGGCAGCGCGTACCCAACGAAAGTCTACGGGGCGCTGTCGGTGAGCTGGGCGAAGCGCGACCGGATCGGCCAGGCCGACCAGTTGATCGATACCACGGTCGGCAACATCGGACCCGAAGATGGGGCGACGGTTACGCTCCTGGTCTACAGCGGCACGACGCTGAAGCGCACCTACGCCGGCCTCACCACCAGCAGTTGGTCCTATCCACTCGCCGAGGTCATGGCGGATGGCCCGCTCCAGGACGTGCGCGTGGTTCTGCGCAGCGTCCGCGACGGCATCCAATCCTGGCAGCAGCACGACATCACAATCGAACGACACGGCCTTGGCTTCCGCCTCGGCGAGGAACTTGGAGGCGTAGCACCGTGACTCTTTATATGGGACCGAATACCGGCCTGCTGATCAATGGCTTGCCGGGAGAAGGGCATTACAACGATCTGATTCGGATGTGGCGCTGGGATGACTTCCTGCGCCAGCCCGTGGTCAAGGGGCGCGTCGCCACACTGCCCACAACCGGCCAGGCCGAGGGGGACACGTACATTTTCACTGGCTCCGGCTCCAATCAGAACCGCCTGGCGCGCTGGTGGGCAACGGGTGCGACCACGGCTATTTGGGAGTACATGCCACCCAGGCTGGGCTGGCGTGTTCAGGTTGCGAACGAGACGACGCCGAGCGGGCAGGTCAAGACGTATGAGTATTCCGGCAGCGCCTGGGTGGAGCTGGTGGGCGGTATGTCGGACGCGCCCAGCGATGGCAGCAACTACGCACGCAACAACGGGGCGTGGGGGAAGCTTGGAACCGCTGCCGTGGCAGACCTCAACGGCATGCCGTTTCTCAATCTGATGCCCGACAGCGGACGATTCGCCGGCATCATCAATCCGCTGATTCTGCGCTTCACTGGGTCGTTTTCCAGCACGTTCCTCTCGCCGTGGAACGGGGCGACGATTACGGACGGCGGGAAGTATATTTACGACAACACCACAAACGGCGGGACGGCGGGCAACATCAACCAGCGCGTCCAAGATTTGCTAGTGGCGATGGGGCGGCCGAGCGGCAGCCTTGCCCGCTACGGGGTGGAGTTCTATACCGCCCTGGTGACAGCAGGGCCGAACGCGACAACGGGTTCCTCTGGGCTCGACGGGACTACCCGCTATCTTCAAATGACCAACGTATCGCGAGCGCTGTTCATCGCCGATGGATGGAGTACGGCCGTTCTGTGGGTGCGCGCTGAAACCGGATCGCTCCATTTCATGCCGGCGGGGGTTCCGACGACAGATTACCGGATATGGCTAAACGGCGAACCCGTTCTACCGGGGCAGGTACTAACCCCCGCTGATGGGTGGAAGCATGTCCGTCTTTCGAAGCGATCCGCGCAAGGGTACGACAACGGCTTTCCGTACTTCTACATGACTCTAGGCGGGGTTGCGGCTATGGCGTGTCCCGCTTTCTTCGGGGGGCTAGTTGACCCCGGAATCCACTTCGCGCCCATTGCAACAGTCAACTCACAGAGCGCATGACAATGACCAAGAGAGTTCTACTGAAAGGCGAGTTCTTCGCAGAGTGGGCCGGGTCGCTTGACGAAGCCGCAGCACTCGCTGGCGTCCCGGTCGGCGACCTGGCGTTCCATCCCGACGACCTCCTCGCCGAGGTCCAGGAGCTACGCCGCCAGGCCTATCGCACCGAGTCCGACCCGCTGCGCCTGGAGGCCGAGTTTGACGCCATAGCCGCTGGCACCGAGCCGGACCTGGCGGCATGGGTCGCAGCTGTCCAGGCGATCAAAGCGCGGTATCCACTACCTGAATAGGTAGTTGTGATGGCGTTCTCGTTTTTGCCACGTTCCGAAAGTCTGATGTCGAGTAGTAGATAGGAACCTTGGGATGGACGAGGTACTGAGGCAAAGGTTGCGGGCTGAACTACTGGAAGTGGGGTTTCTCAACCAGTGCTGCCTTGATCTCATGGAAAGCATGGAGGCTGAGTTCAGTCTCACTAAGGACCAGCGCGAGTGCATCGAGCAGCTCAGCCGATTTCTACGGGAGGGCATCGGCAAGCTGACCGCTCTGTCTGAACGGGTAGCCGATGGCGATATCGTCGTCCTGTGCTGACCTTTTGAAATTCTTTTGCCGCTGGCGAAACGGTTAGGGCGCGTCATTTATTGCGCAAATCCGCGCCAAATTTCGCGCCGCGCTACATTTATCCCGCGCAGCGGTTATTCGCCCCACACCCGGATTGGCGCGTGGAAGTGCGGCTTCCTTCATCGGTCCGGGACAGGTAGGGCGCATAACGCCAACGGCGTTATCCGCCGTTTACCCCGTGCAGCGGCTATTCACCCCACGCCTGGATCGGCGCGTGGAAGAGGGGCGTTATGCGCCGCCGCACGTTCAGTCCTGGCGGCTGGTGACTTCCAGCAGGTGGTAGCCGAACTGGGTCTTCACGGGGCCCTGGACCACGTTCAACGGCGCGCTGAAGACCACCTGGTCGAACTCGCGGACCATCTGGCCGGGGCCGAACGAGCCCAGGTTGCCGCCGTCGCGGCCGGAGGGGCAGGTGGAATGCTCGCGGGCGACTTCGGCGAAATCCGCACCACCTTCGATGGCGGTTTTCAGTTCGTTGCACTTGGCTTCGCTGGAAACCAGGATGTGGCGGGCAGTGGCTCGGGCCATGGGGAAATACTCCTAGGGTGAAACGGCAGAGCCTAGCAGACATCGACGCCAGCACCGACAGCCCACGATCGGAGGAGGCGCTCGACAAGCGTGGCGCGGGCTGCTTGACTCGCCGCCTTTGCGAATCCGGGAACGCCTTCCGATGAGCCAGACTTTCCACGGCAGTTGCCTGTGCGGCGCGCTGCGCTACCGCCTGTCGTCGCCCCCGCGGGCGCTCTCCCACTGTCATTGCAGCCAGTGCCGCAAGGCCCATGGGGCGGCATTCGCCAGTTATGGCAGCGTCCCCGTCGCGGACCTGCACATCGACCGCGGCGCCGACCTGCTCGCCGCGTTCAGCTCCTCCCCCGCCGTGCTCCGGCGCTTCTGCTCGCGCTGCGGCTCGCCGCTGTTCTGGTCAAGGAGCGAAGGCAAGTTCGCCGACTGGGTATCGGTCGCCCTCGGCAGCCTGGACACGCCCTTCCCATCGGAGAAACAGAAGCATGTCCAGGTCGCGTCGATGGCCTGCTGGTACCGGATCGCCGATCACTGGCCACGGCAGGACTGAAACCGGCCGTCGCCGATTCAGTTGCCGCCGTCTTCACGGTCCGCATACACTTCGCCGCATGCGCCGTCGTCTTCGCTTGCTGATCATCCTGCTTCTCAGCCTTACGCTTCCCCTCACCGGGATGGCGGGCATCGAAGCGCCGATGGAGCCCTGCCCCATGCAAAGTATGGGCATGAGCGAAATTTCACTATGCCCAACACACCCGTATCGTAAAACTCGTTGAAATGTATCAAATTAA
>NZ_SCND01000473.1:0-3941 GCF_005503585.1 Pseudomonas sp. 2VD | reverse complement strand
GACTCGCCCTGCACCACCAGGGGGCTCAGGGCACGCCGAGGCGCCCGCTCGATGCGCGGCACCCAGCGGGTCAGCGCGCCGACCCAGGCGGTCGGCAGGGTGCGTGGCTGCAACGGATCGTGCTCGCGGAGGAAGTCGAGGAACTGCGGATCGCTGGAGTTCTCCGAGAAGCGCCGCGGGATCGAGTCGACGAAGGGGCTCAGCAGGCGGTAGCTGAGCTTCGACCAGCCCCAGGCGCGCGGGCGCACCAGCGGCGCCAGGAGAATCGTCTCGCCCAGCTCGGGACGTTCGCCGCCGTGCAGCAGGTAGTCCAGCAGGATCGCCCCACCGGTGCTTTGTCCGCAGAGGTGCCAGGGCGCCGCCAGGTCGAGTTCGGCAGCCTGGCCCAGCAGGCCTTCGAACACCGCCTGGTATTCGGCGAAGTCGCGGATGCTGGCCCGCTCGCCTTCGGACAGGCCATGCCCCGGCAGGTCGCAGGCGAGCACCGAGAAGCCCATGCCCAGCGCCCAGTCGACCACGTGCCGATACAGTCCCATGTGGTCGTAATAGCCATGCATCAGCAACAGGCTGCCGCGCGCTTCCGGCAGCAGCCAGGCCTGCACCGCCAGGCGGCGCCCGTCGACCGCCATGCTGCCGAGCCGCGCTTGCAGGCGCGGATGGCGGGAGCGCAGGTCCAGGCCGTAGTACGCCTGGTAGGCGAGGACGGCGGTGTCCGCCTCGGCCGCGGCCAAGGGTCGCAGGTGCTGGCGCAGGTAATCGGGGTTGAAGGCTTCTGACATCGGCGGTTCCGGGCTGCAATCGATTCGTGGCCGGGCCACGGGCGAAACCCAGGGATATTCAGCTGCGCGCGAACACATGGCAAGCTTGGCACCCGTTTTCCGTGTGAATGCCATGACTCCCCGCCGCAAGACGCTCCTCGTCAGCCTGGTCGGCCTGCTCTGGGCCGGCGGCCTGCTCGCCGCCTACTGGTGGTTCGAGATCCGCTACATCCGCCCGTTCAGCGAGCAGACCACCCTGTTCTCCGGCGACAGCCTGCGCCTGCCGGCCGAGCTGGCCGGGCCGGGGCCGATCCGCCTGGTGCATTTCTGGGACCCGGCCTGCCCCTGCAACGTCGGCAACCAGCAGCACCTCGGCGAGCTGATCGAACGCTTCGCCGGCAAGGGCGTGGAGTTCCATGTCCTGCAGAAGCCTGGCAGCCAGGGCCGCCTGCCGGACAACCTGGCCGCCCTGCGCCCCCTCGCCGGTCTGCCCGGTTCCGAGCAGTTGCCGGCCAGCCCGGCCGTGGCGATCTGGGACCGCGACGGCCGCCTGGCCTACTTCGGCCCCTATAGCGAGGGCGCGGTATGCACCTCCAGCAACAGCTTCATCGAACCGATCCTCGAAGCGCTGCTGCAGGGACGTCCGGTGGATGCCACCCATACCCTCGCCGTGGGTTGCTACTGCCCCTGGACCCCGGAAAAAGGCTGACCTGGCTCAACACCGGGCCTTCCGGAGGGGGCGCCGGACGGCGTAGCGGCTACACTGCTCGGGTCGGCCCACGAGGGGCCGTTGCCGAACCAAGGAGTCGCTGCATGTCCCTACGTCCCACCCTCGCCCTGCTCGCCCTCGTCAGCCTGCCGCTGATGGCCGCCCAGAACGACCCTCAGCCCAGCAGCAAGGAACTGATGAAGGAGCACCAGGCGCAGATCCAGAACGACCTGGCCGACGTCGACTACAAGCGCAAGCGCATCGTCGAGGCCAACATGAACCTCACCGACCAGGAAGGCGAGAAGTTCTGGCCGATCTACAACACCTACCGCACCGAGTCGGACAAGCTCAGCAAGGAAACCCTCAAGCTCCTGCTCGACTACGCCCAGGCCTACAACAGCGGCAACGTCAGCGACGACCAGGCGAGCAAGCTGATCGAGCGTGTCGACGACCTCCAGGAGGACCGCCTGGAACTGCGCGACAAGTACGTCAAGCGCATCGCCAAGAACGTCTCGCCCAAGCGCGCCATGCGCTTCCTGCAGATCGAGATCCAGCTCGACGCCATCGCCACCCTGGAGATCGGCCGTCAGGTACCGCTGGTCGAGTAACCCTCTTCCCGCTTCGCCAGCCGCGCCCTGTATTGCTCCGGGGGCGCGGCGTGCCAGCGGCGAAAGGCCCGGTAGAACGGCGACAGCTCGGCGAACCCGCAAGCCTTGGCCACCTCGCGGATGGCGCGACCGGCCAACAGCATCTCGCTCGCACGCTGCCGGCGAACCTCATCGCGAACCTGCCGGAAACTCGCTCCCCCAGCGGCCAGCGCACGCTGCAAGGCGCCGCTGCCAAGGCCCAGTTCCGCCGCGCACTGGCGCAAGCCATAGCCCTCCCCGAGGCGCAGCTCGATCAGGTAGCGCACGCGATTGAGCAAGCGGTTCTCGCTGAGTTCGCGGGACTGTTCTTCCGCGTGGCGGGTCAGCACGTCATGCATGTCCGGATTGGCGTTGCGCGAAGGACGCCGCAGCAAGGCGGCGGAAAACACCAGGGCATCGTGCGGCCGCGAGAACAACGGCAGCCTGCCGAACAACCGGCGGTGTTCGCCCAGCCGCGGCGGGGCTCGGTGGCGGAACTCGATGCGCTCGGCGACGAACTCGTCGTCGCTGATCAGCGCCAGCAGCTTGAGGAACAGCAGCATCAGGCATTCGATCTGCTGGCGCAGCGAGGCATAGCCCAGGTAGTTGATGTCGAGGATCAGCCTTGCCGTTTCCCCTTCGACCTCGAGGCGCGCGGCGAAACCGCCGGAGAGAATGTGCTGGAAACGCACGAAGCTGCGCAGCGCCTCCTCCAGGTCGCGCGCGGACAGCAGCAGGTAGCCGACCACATCGAGCAGGCGCGGCTTCATTGCCTCGCCCAGGTGCAGGCCGATGTCGGCATCGCCGGTCACCGCCGCCAGCTCGGTCCAGAACAACGGGGCGTTGTCATGCACCAGGCGGCCGCCCAGGGTCGGCGGCGGCAGCGGGATACGCCGGTAGACGCTGCGGTAGACGCGGGTGGGGTCGAGTCCGAGGGCGTCCAGGGCTTCATACAACAGACGCCGCAACGTGGCGGAATGGGTCAGGGGGCTGGTAGACGGGTCGTCCTGCATGGCGGCTCCTCGCGATTGACCAAAGACTTCCAGGGTCCGAGCATTCGGTCAATGCCGCAGGCCGGCGGCATCCGCAGAATGCTCGGCACTACAACAAGGAGAAAGGATCGATGAAACGCACCCTGACCGTGATCGCCGTGGCGGTCGCCGCCGCGGCTGCCGGCGGCGCCTGGTACCTCCATGCCAAGCAGCCGCTCCGCAACGGCTCGCTCGCCCTGGCCCACCTGCAGGCGCCGGTCGACGTGCGCTACGACGAGCGCGGGGTTCCGCACCTGTACGCGCAGAACCAGACCGACCTCTACCGCGCCCTCGGCTACGTGCACGCCCAGGACCGCCTGTTCCAGATGGAAATGCTGCGGCGCCTGGCGCGCGGCGAGCTGGCCGAAGTGCTCGGACCCAAGCTGGTGGATACCGACCGTCTGTTCCGCACCCTGCGCATCCGCGACCACGCCGCCGAATACAGCGCCCGCCAGGACAAGCAGTCGCAGCCCTGGAAGGTGCTGGAGGCCTACCTGGACGGGGTCAACCAGTTCCAGGAAAACAACCCGGCGCCGCTCGAATTCGACCTGCTGGGCATACCCAGGCGTCCCTTCACCCCCGAAGACACCCTGAGCATCGCCGGCTACATGGCCTACAGCTTCGCCGCCGCCTTCCGCACCGAGCCGGTGCTGACCTACATCCGCGACGAACTGGGCAGCGACTACCTGCGCATCTTCGATCTCGACTGGCATCCGCAGGGCGTGCTGACGCCCTCCGGCGCACTGGGCGCCGGCGACTGGAAGGACCTTGGCGCCCTCGCCCGTATCAGCCAGCAGGCCCTGGAGGACGCCGGCCT
>NZ_SCND01000472.1:0-3943 GCF_005503585.1 Pseudomonas sp. 2VD | reverse complement strand
GGGTGTCGTTGGGCGGGGTGTCGTTGGGGAGCGAGGCGGACATTGGTGCGGGCGCTGTCGACGCGGCGAAACAAGCTGACGAGTATGCCGCTTTCCGCGGCTCGCGGCGTTGCCATTTCGTAAGGAATGACGACAGTCGTCGCGGGATGGCGATCTTCTAATGCCAAAAAGTTAAGTACACCTTAATTAATATTCTTTTTTGCGTTCTGGCTTCTGCGGCATATTGCCTTCCGCGCAGGCCCCGGCGGTCTGCCATCGCTGTTTGCGGGAGGGACACGTGCAATCCGACGTCGGCGCCGCCTCCCGCCGATCAAGGTTTCGCCTGCCACCCCGACGCCCGGTGGCGCAGGCCCGTAGCACGAGAGTGCGGAATGGGCATGGATCAGACACGCAATCGCCTCGTCGGCCTGATGTTCCAGAACGATTATTCCTGGCTGAGCGGGCGCCTGCGGCGCTACCTCGGCTGCCCCCACAGCGCCGAGGACATCGCCTCGGAAACCTTCCTCAAGGTCCTCGCCCTGCCGGACCCGGCAAGCATCCGCGAGCCGCGCGCGCTGCTCACCACCATCGCCCGCCGGTTGATGTACGACGGCTGGCGGCGCCAGGACCTGGAACGCGCCTACCTGGAAAGCCTGGCCGGGCTTCCGGATGCCCTCGCGCCGTCCGCCGAGGAGCAGGCCCAGGTGGTGGAAACCCTGCTGCGCCTGGAGCGCATGCTCGCCGGGCTGTCGCCGAAGGCCCGCGCCGCCTTCATCCATAGCCAGATCGGCGGACTGACCTACGTGGAGATCGCCGGCTTGCTGGAGGTTTCCGTCAGCCGCATCCACCAGTACATGGTCGAGGGCTTCAAGCAGTGCTACCAGGTGCTTGCCGAATGAGCCAGGGAAGGCGCGAACGCATCCTCGACGAAGCGGCGCAGTGGATGGCGCTGCTGCAATCCGGCCATGCCGGCGCCGAGGAGCGCCTGGCGTTCCAGCAGTGGCGCCAGGCCGACGCCGAGCACGGTGCGGTGTTCGACCGGCTCAGCCTGGGCTTGCAGTCGTTTCGCGACGAGCCCTTGCACGGCTTGCGCGCCGAGCAATTGATCGGAGCCCTCGAGGCGCCGTCCGCCCGTCGCCGGTTTCTCCAGCGCAGCCTCGGCCTGGCGGCGTTCGGCGTGGCGACGCTGGCGCTGGGGCGGATCGGCATCGTCGGCTTCCCCTGGCCCGGCGACCTGTATACCGGCACCGGACAACGCCAGAGTTTCCGCCTGGAGGATGGCAGCCAACTGGTGCTGGACGCGCGCAGCCGGGTACGCCCCGAATTCGATGGCTACCGGCGTCGCCTGCGCTTACGCGAGGGGCGCCTGCTGGTTGACGTGGCACGGGATCCGGCGCGGCCGTTCGTCGTCGACACCGGGCGCGGCCAGGTCGAGGCGCAGGGAACCCGCTTCCAGGTCAGCGATGACGGTGCCAGCTCGCGGGTGGTGGTGCTCGAGTCGCGGGTGCGGATCACCACGGCCGACGGACGGCAATGCCTGCTGGAGCGCGGCCAGAGCGCGCGTTTCGACGCCTCGGCGATTCTCGCCCGAGGTCCTGCCGAAGGCGGCGAGAGCGCCTGGCTGGATGGCCGGCTGGAGGTCCGCGACCGTCCGCTGGGGGAGGTACTGGAGGCGTTGCGCGCCTATCGCCGCGGCATCGTCAGCGTCGCCGACGACGCGGCGGCGCTGCGCGTCAGTGGTATCTACCCGCTGGACGACAGCGGCGTGGCGCTGGCATTGCTGGAGCAGAGCCTGCCGATCCGGATGGACTACCACGGGCCCTACTGGGTCAGCATCGCCAGCCGCTGAGGCGCGCGCCCGGCGGCGAGCCGGGCGGCGCGACGCTTCAGAACGGTTTGGTCGGCAGGTACTTGCCGTCGAGGGTGATCACCGCCCGCGAGCCGCCTTCCGGGTCCTCGACCTTCTTGATGTCCAGCTTGAAGTTGATCGCACTGATGATGCCGTCGCCGAACTGTTCGTGGACCAGTGCCTTCAGGGTGCTGCCGTAGACTTGCAGCATCTCGTAGAAGCGATAGATGGTCGGGTCGCTGGGAATGCCGCCGGGAATGCTGCCGCGCAGCGGGATGCTTTGCAGCAGGAGCACCGCGTCGTCGTCCAGGCCGAGTTGGGCGGCGACCTTGCGCGCCGCCGCCTCTGGCAGGGCATGCTGGCCGAGCAGGGCGGCGGTGACGAAGGTCAGGGCGAGACCGGTGCCGTCGGCCAGATCCTGCCAGGACAGGCCCAGGCGGGCCTTGTTCAGGACCACGGTCTCGGCCAGTTGCTGGCGCGCGTTGGGGGACACTTGGCTGTGTTGCATGGGATGACTCTCCTTGCGGGTGGTTGTGAGGGAAGGGATTCAGGCGACCGCCTGCCCGGGGTCGCCGCCTACCGCGCGCACTTCGGGATGCTCGGCGAGGGAGACGAAGCGCCGGCTGGCGCCGTCGAGGGCGTCGATGCGGCCGCTTTCGATGTCGTAGACCCAGCCGTGCAGGTTCAGCCGACCCTGTTCCAGGGCGCGGGCGACGCAGGGGTGGGTGCGCAGGTTGGCCAGTTGGGCGATCACGTTGTGCCGCACCAGGGCGTCCAGCCGCGCCGCCTCGGAGGCGTGTTCGTGGGCGCTGTTCATCGCCCGTGCGGCCTCGGCGTGGTGCAACCAGCCGGCCACCGCCGGCAACTGGTCGAGACAGGCGCAGGACGCGATGGCGCCCATCGCGCCGCAGTCCGAGTGGCCGCAGACCACGATGTCGCCGACCCCGAGCACCGCCACCGCGTATTCCACCGAGGCGCTGACCCCGCCGGGCTGCGGCCCGTAGCCGGGGACGATGTTGCCGGCATTACGGATCACGAAGAGTTCGCCGGGCTCGCGCTGGGTCAGCAGCTCGGGGACCACCCGGCTGTCCGAGCAGGCGATGAACAGCGCCTTGGGGGCTTGCCGGGTGGCCAGGGACTTGAACAGTTGCGAGCGCGCCGGGTAGGCGTCGCGCTGGAAGCGGAGAAAGCCGTCGATGATGTCACGCATGGCGCTGGGCTCCTGGCCGTCGAATGGTGGGGCCAGGATGCGCGGATTGAGCCATAGGGTCCAAGACCGGTTTATTATTCCAATCATTGGTCTGGCCTATAGTTGGATGTTCCCATGCTGCTTCGCCACCTGCGCTACCTGCTCGCTGTCGCCGAGCATCGCAACTTCACCCGCGCCGCCGAGGCGCTGCACGTTTCGCAGCCGACCCTGTCGCAGCAGGTGCGGCAACTGGAAGAGCAACTGCGCGTGCAATTGCTCGACCGCTCCGGCAGGAGCGTGCGTCCCACCGATGCCGGCGAGCTGTACCTGCTTCATGCGCGGCGTGCCTTGCGCGAGCTGGAAGCGGCGCAACGGGCGATCCACGAGGTGCGCGACCTCAGTCGCGGCCGCCTGCGCCTGGGCATGACGCCGACCTTCACCTGCTATCTGGTGGGCGCCCTGGTGGATCCGTTCAATCAGCGCTATCCGGGCATCGAGTTGAGCCTCGAGGAGTTGCCCCAGGACGCCCTGGAGGCGGCGCTGATCGACGATCGCCTGGACCTTGGCGTGGCCTTCAGCGAGCCGGGTTCGCTGGAGATCGACAGCCAGCCGCTCTACCTGGAGCGCCTGGGCCTGGTGCTGGGGGCGGAACACCCGGCGGCGGACGCACCGCTGGCCGCCGCAGCGCTGGCGGAGTTGCCGTTGGCGTTGTTGCGCGACGACTTCGCCACGCGCCGGCACATCGACGCTTACCTGCGCCAGCAAGGGGTGACGGCGCGGGTGGCGCTGGAGGCAAACTCGATCAGCGCCATCGTCGACGTGGTTCGCCGCGGACGGCTGGCCAGCATCCTGCCGGAGGCGGTGGCGCGCCAGCAGGCCGGGTTGCGCTGTGTGGCGCTGCGGCCGGCGCTGCCGACCCGCCAGGT
>NZ_SCND01000471.1:0-3945 GCF_005503585.1 Pseudomonas sp. 2VD | reverse complement strand
ACGTATGACCCTTACCTCCATTGGTCCGGCCAACCGCATGGCGCGTTCGGCGGAAACCCATCCGCTGACCTGGCGCCTGCGCGAAGACGCCCAGCCCGTCTGGCTCGAGGAATATCAGAGCAAGGACGGCTATGCCGCGGCGCGCAAGGCGCTGACCCAGATGGCCCAGGACGACATCGTCCAGACCGTCAAGGACTCCGGCCTCAAGGGCCGCGGCGGCGCGGGCTTCCCCACCGGCGTGAAGTGGGGCCTGATGCCGAAGGACGAGTCGCTGAACATCCGCTACCTGCTGTGCAACGCGGACGAGATGGAGCCGAACACCTGGAAGGACCGCATGCTCATGGAGCAGCTGCCGCACCTGCTGGTGGAAGGCATGCTGATTTCCGCGCGTGCGTTGAAGGCCTAC
Source organism: Pseudomonas sp. 2VD (assembly GCF_005503585.1). Lineage (NCBI taxonomy): Bacteria > Pseudomonadati > Pseudomonadota > Gammaproteobacteria > Pseudomonadales > Pseudomonadaceae > Pseudomonas > Pseudomonas sp. 2VD. Next base: position 3,539 of record NZ_SCND01000471.1, on the reverse strand, counting down.
CGCGGCTACATCTTCCTGCGCGGCGAATACGTCGATGCGGCGCGCAACCTCAACCGCGCCATCGACGAAGCCAAGGCCGCCGGCCTGCTCGGCAAGAACATCCTCGGCAGCGGCTTCGATTTCGAGCTGTTCGTCCACACCGGTGCCGGCCGCTACATCTGCGGCGAAGAGACCGCGCTGATCAACTCGCTGGAAGGCCGCCGCGCCAACCCGCGTTCCAAGCCGCCCTTCCCCGCCGCCGTCGGCGTCTGGGGCAAGCCGACCTGCGTGAACAACGTGGAGACGCTGTGCAACGTGCCGGCCATCGTCGGCAACGGCGTGGACTGGTACAAGACCCTGGCCCGCCCCGGCAGCGAAGACATGGGCACCAAGCTGATGGGCTTCTCCGGCAAGGTGAAGAACCCCGGCCTGTGGGAACTGCCGTTCGGCGTCAGCGCCCGCGAGCTGTTCGAGGACTACGCCGGCGGCATGCGCGATGGCTTCCAGCTCAAGGCCTGGCAGCCCGGCGGCGCCGGTACCGGCTTCCTGCTCCCGGAGCACCTGGATGCGCAGATGTTCGCCGGCGGCATCGCCAAGGTCGGCACCCGGATGGGCACCGGCCTGGCCATGGCGGTGGACGACAGCATCAACATGGTTTCCCTGCTGCGCAACATGGAAGAGTTCTTCGCCCGCGAGTCCTGCGGCTGGTGCACCCCCTGCCGCGACGGCCTGCCGTGGAGCGTGAAGCTGCTGCGCGCCCTAGAGCGTGGCGAAGGCCAGCCCGGCGACCTCGAGACCCTCGAGCAACTGGTCAACTTCCTCGGCCCAGGCAAGACCTTCTGCGCCCATGCGCCGGGAGCCGTCGAGCCGCTGGGCAGCGCCCTCAAGTATTTCCGTGCCGAATTCGAGGCGGGCATCTCCCGCCAGCCTTCGGCCGCGCCGCGCCCGGCAACGGTCGGCGCCTGATGCTTTGCAGCCGGACGGCCAGCCGTCCGGCGATGTTTCGTCGTCGTGCCGCGGCCCGGCCGCAGGCCCGACGGAACCGTGAGTTTCTATTAGCCACGCCCGCTGACAACGGGCCAACGAAGACTTGAACCATGGCCACTATCCACGTAGACGGCAAGACGCTCGAAGTCGATGGTGCAGACAACCTCCTGCAGGCCTGTCTGTCCCTCGGTCTCGACATTCCCTACTTCTGCTGGCACCCGGCGCTCGGTAGCGTCGGCGCCTGCCGCCAGTGCGCGGTGAAGCAGTACACCGACGAGAACGACAAGCGTGGTCGCCTCGTCATGTCCTGCATGACCCCCGCCACCGACAACACCTGGATCTCCATCGAAGACGAAGAGGCCAAGCAGTTCCGCGCCAGCGTCGTCGAATGGCTGATGACCAACCACCCGCACGACTGCCCGGTGTGCGAGGAAGGCGGTCACTGCCACCTGCAGGACATGACGGTGATGACCGGCCACAACGAGCGCCGGTACCGCTTCACCAAGCGCACCCACCAGAACCAGGAACTCGGCCCGTTCATCGCCCACGAGATGAACCGCTGCATCGCCTGCTACCGCTGCGTGCGCTACTACAAGGACTACGCCGGCGGCACCGACCTCGGCGTCTACGGCGCCCACGACAACGTCTACTTCGGACGGGTCGAGGACGGCGTGCTGGAAAGCGAGTTCTCCGGCAACCTCACCGAGGTCTGCCCCACCGGCGTGTTCACCGACAAGACCCACTCCGAGCGCTACAACCGCAAGTGGGACATGCAGTTCGCCCCGAGCATCTGCCACGGCTGCTCCAGCGGCTGCAACATCAGCCCCGGCGAGCGCTACGGCGAGATCCGCCGCATCGAGAACCGCTACAACGGCTCGGTCAACCACTACTTCCTCTGCGACCGCGGTCGCTTCGGCTACGGCTACGTCAACCGCGAAGACCGTCCGCGCCAGCCGCTGCTGGTGCTGAGCAAGCAGAAGCTGAGCCTGGACGGCGCCCTCGACCAGGCCGCCGCCCTGCTGAAGGAGCGCAAGGTGGTCGGCATCGGTTCGCCGCGCGCCAGCCTGGAAAGCAACTTCGCCCTGCGCGAGCTGGTTGGCGAAGGCAACTTCTACAGCGGCATCAACGAAGGCGAGCTCGACCGCCTGCGCCTGATCCTGCAGGTCATGCAGGAAGGCCCGCTGCCGGTGCCGAGTATCCGCGACATCGAGGACCACGACGCGGTCTTCGTCCTCGGCGAGGACCTGACCCAGACCGCCGCCCGCATCGCCCTGGCCCTGCGCCAGTCGGTGAAGGGCAAGGCCGTCGAGATGGCCGCCGACATGAAGGTCCAGCCGTGGCTCGACGCCGCGGTGAAGAACATCGCCCAGCATGCGCAGAACCCGCTGTTCATCGCCAGCGTCAGCGCGACCCGCCTCGACGACGTGGCCGAGGAAACCGTTCACGCCGCGCCGGACGATCTCGCTCGCCTCGGCTTCGCCGTGGCCCACGCGATCGACCCAAGCGCCCCGTCCGTGGCCGACCTCGACCCGCAGGCCCAGGCCTTCGCCCAGCGCATCGCCGATGCCCTGCTGGCGGCCAAGCGTCCGCTGGTAGTGTCCGGCAACTCGCTGGGCAACAAGGCATTGATCGAAGCCGCGGCGAACATCGCCAAGGCCCTCAAGCAGCGCGAGAAGAACGGTTCCATCAGCCTGGTGGTCGGCGAAGCCAACAGCCTCGGCCTGGCGCTCTTCGGCGGCGACTCCGTGGAAGCCGCGCTCGAGCGACTGACCTCCGGACAGGCCGACGCCGTGGTGGTGCTGGAGAACGATCTCTACCGCCGCACCGACGCCGCCCGTGTCGACGCAGCCCTGGCGGCGGCCAGGGTGGTGATCGTCGCCGATCACCAGCAGACCGCCACCACCGCCAAGGCGCACCTGGTGCTGCCGGCGGCCAGCTTCGCCGAAGGCGACGGCACCCTGGTAAGCCAGGAAGGCCGCGCCCAGCGCTTCTTCCAGGTGTTCGACCCGACCTACTACGACGCCAGGAACATGGTCCGCGAGGGCTGGCGCTGGCTGCATGCGATCCACAGCACCCTGCAAGGCAAGCGCGTCGACTGGACCCAGCTGGACCACGTCACCGAAGCCGTGGCCGAGGCCAAGCCGATCCTGGCCGGTATCCGCGACGCCGCACCGGCCGCCTCGTTCCGCATCAAGGGCCTCAAGCTGGCCCGCGAACCGCACCGCTACAGCGGGCGCACCGCCATGCGCGCCAACATCAGCGTGCACGAACCGCGCACCCCGCAGGACATCGACTCGGCGTTCGCCTTCTCCATGGAAGGCTACTCCGGCAGCCAGGAAGACCGTCAGCAGATCCCGTTCGCCTGGTCGCCGGGCTGGAACTCGCCGCAGGCCTGGAACAAGTTCCAGGACGAGGTCGGCGGCCACCTGCGCGCCGGCGACCCCGGCGTGCGCCTGATCGAACCGAAGGGCGAAGGCCTCGACTGGTTCCAGGCCGTGCCGGTGCCGTTCAGCGCCAAGGCCGACAGCTGGAAGGTAGTACCGCTGTACCACCTGTTCGGCAGCGAGGAAAAC
>NZ_SCND01000470.1:0-3948 GCF_005503585.1 Pseudomonas sp. 2VD | reverse complement strand
GGCGGAGACCTTGATCCAATCGAAGATCGGGTCGTTGCCGTCCACCACTTGCAGGTACTCGGTCTCCCAGATGTCCAGCTCCGCCGTCAGCGGTGCCAGTAGCCGGTAGTAGTTGTCCAGCGACAGCACATTGCGCCGATGCAGCCGGTAGCGCAACGCGGGGCTGCCCAGCGATGCACCGCCGGGGCCCGCACTGTCCAGCGCATCGAGCATCAGGCGATACCAGGAAGCATCGCGCCAGTTCGGCATGTGCGCCGCCAGGCAGCCTCCCGGAGCCAGTTGCCCCAGCAGGCGTGGCAGCAGCTTGCCGTGATCTTCGAGAAAGTGCAGTACCGCCGCTGCGAACAGCAGGCTGGCAGGGCGCTCGGCGCACCAGTGGCGCAGGTTGGCGCGTTCCCAACTGGCCTTGATCGGCAAGCGCGCGGCCTCCTCGAGCATCTCCACGGAGCTGTCCACGCCGTGCAGTTCGGCCAGCGGCCAGCGGCGGGCGAGCAATTCGGTGGCGATGCCGGTTCCGCAGCCAAGATCGTAGATCCGTTCCGGACAGCACAGCTCGATATGGTCCAGCAACTCGACCACCGGCCGCTGGCGCAATCGGGCGAACTGCATGTAGGCGGAAGGGTTCCAACGCGCCTCTAGATCCGCACGATCTCGGAGAAGGTCATGCACCATGGGCAACCTCCTGCTCCGCGGCGAGTTGGCACCCCAGGCTGCGCAAGCTACCCAGCACGAGAGCCAGCCCGCGCCGGGTATCGGCGTCGCGCAACAACCGCAGCAGGTCTTTCAGGCTTGGCGGCTGCTCTCGGAGCAGCTCCGCCTTGGCCACGCGTACCGCGTTACCGACTGACCAACCGACACTGGTGACCTGCTCGAAGAGCTGCGCCAGCCTGTCCACCATGGCCGGGTCCAGCAGATCGACGATATCCGAAAGCAGTGACAGCAGATCCACCAGGTTGTCCAGGCGGTGGCCCTCGATCAGCGGCTGCAACTTGACGGCCAGGGCCTGGAGACTCTCGCGGGTCTGCTCGGGAAACAGGGTGGTATCGGCCTGCGCCTGCGACGCGTATGGCTGCTGATGGCTATCCATGTCGGCTCCTCCCCGTGCGGGGTCAAAGCATTCCACGGGCTACGGCCCAGTACAGGCCGCGATTGAAACCCTGGCGCAACAACCCGCCAAGCTTGGTCGGCGGGGTCGGCTTTACGTCGTGCCGATAGTCGTACCAGAGCGGCATTCCGGCGTTCAGGCCCATCTGCGCGACAGCCTGGACTCGTCCATCGTAGATCGCGCAGGGCTTACCGAGACGAATCTCGGCAGCGATGTTGCTGGCGACTACCGGCGCCTGGTTGTGACAGGCACCACCGGCCTTGCTCACCGGCAGATCGACGGTATCGCCCAGGGTATACACCCGGTCGACGCCATACACCTGCAAGGTTTCATGGTTCGTCGGCAACCAGCCTTCGTCGGCGGCGGCCTGGGACAGGCCGCACTCCCGGACCGCATCCACGGCGTGGATCGGCGGTGTCGCCATGAGCAAGTCGAACGGCTGCTCGTCGCCCTCCTCCGAATAGGCGATGCGCCGCTCCGGGTCGACCCTGGCCAGGGTAAAACCGCGCTGGAAACGGATGCCGCGTTGCTCGAACAGGCTCGGCAGGATTTCGCAGGTCGGTCGTTGCAGGAACAGACAGTTGCGCAGCAACTGGGCCGTGGTGGGATAGGTGTAGACGATCTCGACACGTTCGCGGACACCCCGGCGGCGCAAGTAGTCGTCGAGCATCAGGGTCGTCTCCACAGGCGCGATCCCGCACTGGTGGGGCACATTCGGCGTCCTCGGGAAGCTCACCGTGATGAATACCCGCCCCGACTCCAGGCTCGCCAGCCGCTCGGCCAACCGACGGGCCGGCTGGTACTGGTAGAAATGGTCGCCAGCCTCTTTCAGCCCCTCGATACGTTCCGGAGCCGGCACGCAACCCGTGGCGATCACCAGGTAGTCGTAGCCATGGCGCCTGCCGCTGCGGGTCTGCAGTTCCTGGCGGGGGAAATCGAAACGGTCGACCCGGTCGAGCTGGAACATCACTTCCGGCCGCAGCAGCGAGCGCTGCGGTCGTTTCAGATCTTCGAGGAAGAATTGCTCGAAGGCGACGTACATGAAGGCCGGCTTGTAGTAGTGATCCGGCGAGTCGGAAATCAGCAGTACCTGCACCTCGCCGCCGAGTATCTCCGGGTAGAGCCGGACGACCAGCAGGTTGGCGAGCATAGTGCCGCCCACTCCGCCCCCGACGATGACGATTCGTTGCATGACTTCTCCTTAACCCTGAGGAAGCCATGGGTATATCTAGATGAACCGGGGGATTAGGCAAGCACGGCTTCGCCACGGAAACAGGACAAATCCGGAAACCTCACCCAGTTCAAGCGCTTGCCTGCGAAGACCCGCCGCCTACCAGAACTGGCAGGGTAGAACGACGGGAATACAGCGCTGCCTCGCTGACGCCTAGCGCCTCGTTCGGGCGAGGGCCCGGAACGTATCGAACGCCAGCACCAGCACGAGCATCGGCATGAGCAACGGGACGAAGGCGGACATGGCGTCCTGGTAAGGCCGCCCCAGCCACCACAGGTAGAGGCTGGCTCCGCCGATCAGCAGGATGACGAGAAGGATGACGAACTTGCAGAGGCGCGAGGCGAAGGAGAACGTATCGGACATGTCTTTTCTCGGTGGAAGCATGTGCGACCGTTTTAGCGAGCGGTGGTGCCGGTCGATATAGGAAACGTCCGATTGGCAGGTAATCGGTTTCGCAGAGCTGGCGTCGGCGTCGAAGGCCCTACCGGCATGACCGCGATCAACCCCCATGCCCTTTCATCGCTGCAATCTGGGAAAGAGCCCGCGCTCCACGAAATAAAGGCACAATGACATCATTGATTGCCGATGCCCGACATCGCAGTAGCCCAGGAGTCCAGCATGGCAACCCCACCCTATCCCGCGAACGAGCATTCCAGGCAAGCCTACGTCGACCAACTCGGATTGCTGGAAGAAGGTGCGGACGAGGTATTCGAGGAAATCCTCGCCGCCGCTACGTCCTACTTCCAGACGCCCATCGCGCTCATTTCCATCCTCGACCACCAGCGCCAGTGGTTTCGCGCGAGCATCGGCCTCGATACCCGGCAGACGCCGCGACGGGATTCGTTCTGCGCCTACGCGATCCTGGGCAAGGGAGTCTTCGAGGTGGCCGACGCCACCCTCGACCCGCGCTTCCGGGACAATCCCTATGTGCAAGGCGAACCGCGCATCCGCTTCTACGCCGGGGCTCCGCTGGCCACCGCGGAGGGTCTCAACCTCGGCAGCCTCTGCGTCATCGACCGGGAACCACGCGGGCCGCTGTCCGAGCGCGACATCGCCATGCTCGAGCATTTCGCCCGCCTGGTGATGGCCCGTATCCATACGCTGCGCTCGACCAACTACATCGACGAGCCAACCGGCCTGTACAACCGTCTCCGCCTGCAGGAGGACGTTTCCCTGCGCCTGCAGCGCGACGGCGCCCTCACCGTGATCGCCGCCGACCTCCTGCCCCTCGCCCTGCTGAATACCATCATCCGTACGCTGGGCTATCCCTTTTCCAACGACCTCATGCTCGAGGCGCGCGACCGCATCCGCGCGGAACTGCCGGATTTCACCCTCTACAAGATCAGCCCGACGCGCTTCGGACTGCTCCTGCCACGGCAGCAACAGGAAGAAACCGAGTCGGTCTGCCTCCGCTTGCTGCGGGCCTTCGAAAGCCCCGTCGTATGTCGCGGGATCCCGATCAAGGCCATCGTGGGACTCGGCGTACTACCGCTTGCCGACGATCCCCTCGACGGCGACCAGGACTGGCTGCGCCTGGTGGTCAGCGCGGCCGACGACGCCCGCGACCGCGGTGTCGGCTGGGCCCGCTACAACCCGCCGCTGGGCCTGGTCC
>NZ_SCND01000046.1:0-25655 GCF_005503585.1 Pseudomonas sp. 2VD | reverse complement strand
CGCGCTGGCGAACGGCCAGGCGATAGCTGCGCGGATCGATGCGGTACAGCGGATCGCCGCGGGCCACCCGCTGGTTATCTGCGACGAACACCGCCTCGACGCTGCCGGAGACTTCCGGCGCGATGCGGATCACCTGCGCGCTGACCCGCCCGTCGCGGGTCCAGGGCGCCAGCACGTAGGCTTGCCACAACTGCAACGCCAGGCACAGGGCGAGCAGGCCGCAGGCGAAGGTCGCAGCCACCTTGGAAAGACGAACGATGGACATGGGGACCTCGGCTCAGAACTTCAGCACCAGCACGGACAGCACGATGAACGACAGGAAGAAACGCAGCAGGCCGGGATGCCAGGCGCATTCCAGCCAGCGCCAGGCGAGGCGCTCCAGCAGCAGGTAGAGCGGCATCGCCAGGCACAGGTAGAGGAACAATGGCGGCACGTAGAGGCCGGAAACGGAGACTTCGCTCAGCATGCAGGGCACCAGGGTATCGAGGGCGCGGAGCGGTCGGCCGCTCCTGTCGGGTTGACGAGCACAGGCTACGGGTCGTGGCGATTTGCAAATATCGACTACTCAGCCAGAAAATAATCGAATTCGGACAACCAAAGGACCTGCCGTGAGCCGTGAACCGCAGACCTACCTCGCCCAACGCTTCGATCCCGACGCGCTCGGCCAGCCGGCCCTGGCCCTGCAGCTGGAGGCCCGGCACAACGACACCGAAGTGCCGGTGCACCGGCATCGCAAGGGCCAGCTGGTGGTGGCCTGCCGCGGCGGCATCACCTGCACGGTGCCCGATGGCCTGTGGATGGTGCCGGCCGGGTTCGGTGTGTGGATTCCCGGCGGCATCGCCCATAGCAACCGGGTCACCGCCAACGGCAAGGTCTGCTTCCTCTTCGTCGAGCCGGGGGCGGCACGCCTGCCGAGCGACTGCTGCACCCTGGCCCTGTCGCCGCTGGTCCTCGAACTGATCCTGCACCTGAGCGCGCAACCGCAGGACTATCCGCACGACGGCCCGCTCGCACGTCTGGCCGGGGTGCTGCTGGAACTCCTGGAACAGGCGCCGACCGAACAGCTCTACCTGCCGCTGCCGGACAACCGCGGCCTGCGCCGCATCGCCGACGAACTGACCCGCGCCCCCGGCGACCGCGCCAGCATGGCCGAATGGGCCAGGCGAGTGGCGATGAGCGAGCGGTCCCTGGCGCGGATGGTGCGCCGGGAGACCGGCATGACCTTCGGCCAGTGGCGCCAGCAATTGCAGATCATCATCGCCCTGCAGCAACTGTCCGCCGGCGTTTCGGTGCAACGCACCGCCGAGATCCTCGGCTACGAGTCGGTCAGCTCGTTCATCGGCATGTTCCGCAAGGCGCTCGGCAGCCCCCCGGCCCGCTACGTGCGCGACAGCATGCGGCGGCCAGCCGACTGAACGGAGGTCGACGGAACGGCCTTGCAGTTCGTCAGCTGTTCTCCCCCGAGACTGGCACTCGAAGGCACTTCTGGGAATAATGCCGCCCTTTTTTCTCCAGGAGGATCAGATGGTTACGCACTTCTTGAGCGAATCCGGCCAGGCAGCCTGCGGGCGCGGCGACAGCAACGTGAACGGCTCGAGCGATGTCGGCCAGGTCAGTTGCAAGACCTGCCGGCGCACCAACGCCTTCGCCCAGGCCCAGGAAAACGCCGCTCCGGCCAGTGCCCCTGTCACCCCCACCGCCGCTGCGCCAGTGACCGACAAGGCCGCGCCGCGGCCGAAAGCCGAGGCCAGGCCCGCCGCCGCGCAGCGCCAGGACCGCGATGCCGCCCGCAAGGCCTGGCAGGCGCGTCTCAACGAATTGTCCGGGAAGAACCGCATGCCGCGCTCGCGGCGCCGCGCGCAAGCCTATCTCTGAGCGGTAGCGGTACTTCGCGGCGGATGTCCGCACGCGGTCATATCCGTCCTGCCCAGCACGACCGCGCGTCCCCTCATCAGGCCAGGCCCTGCGCCTCCGCCAGGGCCAGGCCGTCGAGAGCGCCGGCGAGCATGTCCGGCAGATGGCGCGGCTCGTCGGCCAGCTCGGCCAGCTCGGCCAGCTCCGACAACCGATGCGCCGCCGTCAGCAAGGCGATCCGCCGACGCTCCAGGCGCCGACCGCTGAAGCGCTCGTAGGCGGCGACGATGCGCTCGGTGAGGTCGGCATCGATGAACGCGGAATAGATGAATTCCTGGTGCAGCGGACCGATGCCCGCGTCGGCGAAGTCGTACACACCGTTCAGCCGCCCGGCCTCGCTATCGAATGCCATGTTCCAGCCATGGCCGTCGAAGAAGCCGAAGATCGAACCCAGCGGATCGGCAGGCAGCTTGGCGTATTCCCGCACCAAGCGTTCCGCGCGTTCGCGCCAGGCCGCAGGCAGCAGCGGCAAGGCGCGCCTGCGCATCGCCGTGGGCGACTCCCAGGGACGCACCGGCAAGGCTCCAACCGCCCGCATGCGCGCCGGTGGCAGTCGATGCAGCTCGGCGTAGAAGCGCCCCAACGCATCGCCGACCGCCTGCCGTGCGGGTTCGTCCAGGCGCCGGTAGTCCTCGCCCAGGAGGTAACCGCCAGGCAGTTTCTCGTGGCGGGAAAACAGCGGCGGTCCCGCAAACACCTGCGGCGCCGGCACCGCCAGGCTCACCGCCGGACGCACCAGGCGTAGCACGGCGGCCTCGCGCAGCAGCGCCGCCTCGGCCTCCGCGCCGCGCGGAAACTTGAACACCCAGCGCCCTCCGACCTCCACCGCCGTGGAATGCCAGCCCGAGGCCAGGATGGCGAAAGTGGCGTCCGCCAGTTCCGGACAGGCCGCCACTATCGCCCGGCGATATTCCTCCAGGGCACGCGGTTCCTTCACCGACGACTCCGCGCGACCATCGCCACGATCGCCTCGTACAGTTCCCGCCGCGCCTCTTCCGGGGCGATCTCTTCGGTGGCGGCCGCGTGCGACAGCGCTTCGGCGGCGCCGATCATTGCGCGCAGAGCGGCGACGGTCAGCCGTCCGCCGCCGGCGAAGGGCTCCAGCACGGCGCGGCACTTGTCCATGAAGAGAACCTCGTAGTCGCGCTTGATCCGCTCCAGCTCCGGCGAGCTGTCGAGGGCCGCGACCACCCCGGGAATCTCCCGGCCTTGTTGCATCACGCAGTCGACATAGGCGCGGGCGATGACGTCGGCGCGCCCCTCCAGGGTCGCCTCGCTCGCTTCCAGGGCAGCCTCCATCAGCGCCGTCTGGCGCAGGTCGTAATCCTGGTAGAGCGCCGCCAGGAGGCCGGCGCGGGTGCCGAAGTGGTCATAGACCACCGGCTTGGTCACCCCGGCCTGCTCGGCCAGGCGTCCGAGGGTCAGCGCCTCGGTACCTTCTTCGCGGACCAGCCGCCAGGCCACCTCGAGCAACTGGCGCTGGCGCTCGTCGCGGGACAGGCGGCGGCGTGGCGACGGGTCGTCTGGGGAGTGCATTGACATAGATAACCTACTAAAAGTAACTTACTAAAGGTAACCTACAGAAGGTAGGTTTTACCCAGACTATCGACTTGCCCCCCTTCCCGCAATTCCCGGAGGAATTCGCCCATGCATGCCCTGATCGTCGTCGCTCATCATCATCCCCGCTCTCTCACCCACGCCCTCGCCGCGCGCATCGCCGAAGGCGTGGTCCGCGCCGGTCATTCCGCGGAAACCGCCGACCTGGCTGCGGAAGGCTTCGAGCCGCGCTTCAGCCTGGCCGACCACGCCGTGCATCGCGGCCAGGCGTCGCCTCCCGCCGACGTCCTCGCCGAGCAGGCGCGCATCGATCGCGCCGATACCCTGGTGCTGGTCTACCCGATCTACTGGTGGTCGATGCCGGCCCTGCTCAAGGGCTGGATCGATCGCGTGTTCTCCAATGGCTGGGCCTTCGACTACAGCATCGGCGGCGACCTGCGGAAAAAGCTGCAGCGCCTGCGCGTGGTGCTGGTCGGTGTCGGCGGCGCCGATGCCGGCACCTTCGAGCGGCACGGCTACGCCGGGGCGATGCGCACCCAGATCGACCATGGCATCTTCGATTACTGCGGCGCACGGGTGGTCCGTTCCGAACTGTTGCTGGAGTCGGAGAGCGCCGATCCAGCCGCGCACCTGGAGCAGGCTCGGCGAATCGGCGCCGAGCTGTTCGCCAGCGCCCGGCGGCCGACGCCGGCCTGAGCCCGCCGCAGGCGACTCAGGCACGTGACATGTGCTTGGTCACGCAATGGATGCCGCCGCCTCCGGCGGCGATGGGATCGATGTTCATCTGGACGATGTCCCGCCCCGGATACAGGCGGCCCAGCAATTCCCCGCAGTGGCGATCGGCGCTGGCGTCGCCGAACTGCGGGGCAATCACCGCACCGTTGATCGGCAGGTAGTTGATGTAGCCGGCGGCGAAGTCCGGGTTGTTTCGCGAGTAGTCGCGGCGCGGCTTCAGGGGCGGCGACAGGGTATGCACCTGCAGAGCGCGACCGTCGGCGTCGGTGGCTGTGCGCAGGATCTCCAGGTGTTCGCGGGTCACGGCGTAGTCGTAGGAGTCCGGGTCGTTGTCGAGATTGGCGATGACCACGCCCGGCCTGACGAAGCGCGCATAGAAGTCGACATGCGCATCGGTGATGTCCCTGCCGCGGATACCCGGCAGCCAGACGATCTTGCGCAGGCCGAGCAGGGCTTTCAATTCGGCCTCGACCTGGCCCTTGTCCATGCCGGGGTTGCGATTGTCGTTGAGCCAGCAACTTTCGGTGAGGATCGCCGTGCCACGCCCGTCCACTTCGATGCCGCCGCCCTCGCCGGTCAGTTGGCTGGCGATGTAGCGGACCTCCAGTCGCTCGCTTAGCACGCCGGCGACGCGGCTATCGTTGCCGGCCTGCTGCTTGCCGCCCCAGCCGTTGAAGTTGAAATCCACCAGGCCCGCTTCGCCCTCCCCGTTCAGCACGAAGCAGCCGCCGTAGTCGCGGACCCAGATATCGTCCAGCGGCAACGCCAGGTAGTCGATGTTGGCGCCGCCGCATGCGCGGCGCGCCGCGGCCTCCTGCGCGGGCCGGCAGAGCAGCGTGACCGGCTGGTAGCGGGCGATGGTCCTGGCCAGCAGGGCGACGCTGCGATTCACGTCCTCGGCCAGGTCCTTCCAGATCGACGGGGACGCGGCATAGGCAAGGAACACCCGTTCCTGCGGCAGGTGTTCGTCGGGCATGTGCCAGTGATCGGCCGCCGCCGCCTGTCCACGCGGCGAGCCGAACTCCAGGCCGAGCGTGAGGGCGGCACCGAGGCCGGCGCTGGCGCCGAGTCGCTGGAGGAAATGTCTGCGGGTCATCATTTCGGGTCCTCGGGAACGGGATCGGAACGGGTGGTCTTGAAGGTAGTCCAGGCGCGCATCCGCGCCCGCATGTCGCGCTGCGGGATGTCCTGGCCGGGAAACAGCCGGGCGTAGGTCGCCGCGTCCGGATAGATGTCCGGGTTGTCGCGCATGTCGGCAGATACCAGGGCCCGCGCCCCGGCGCTGGAGGTCGGGTAGCCGGTAGCGCTGCTGATCGCGGCCATGTTCTGCGGGCGCATGATGAAGTTGATCAACGCATAGGCATATTCCGGGTGCTGCGCGTCGACCGGAATCGCCATGCTGTCCATCCACAGAGACGTGCCTTCGCGCGGCACCCGGTAGACGAAGCGCAGTGCCTTGCCGGCTTCGTCGGCGGCGCGCTGGGCCTGGATCGCATCGCCGCTGTAGCCCAGCGACAGGCAGATCTCCTCGTTCACCAGTTGCGCCACCGGCTGCGACTGGAACTTGCGAATGTAGGGCTTGATGCGCTGCAGCAAGGCCAGCGCGGCGGCCAGGTCCTGCGGCTTGCCGCTGCGCGGATCGCGCCCCAGGTAATGCAGGGCCAGCGCCAGCACTTCGTCCGGCGAGTCGATCAGGGAAATCCCGCAGTCGGCGAATCTCGCCGCCAATTCCGGCTTGAACAGCAGGTCGAGGCTGTCCAGCGGAGCGTCGGCCAGGCGCCGTTCGATCTGCTCGCGGTTGAAGGTCAGGCCGATGGTGCCCCAGGTGTAGGGCACGGCGGCGTCGCGCGAACGCGCGTAGCGGGCTTGCAGTTCGCGCAGGCCCGGCTCGATCTCGTCGAGATGCTCCAGGCGCCGGGGGTCGAGCTTCTGCAGGGCGCCGGCGCGCATCAGCCGCTCGGCCACGGTATCGCCGGGAAAGATAAGGTCGTAGCCGCTGTTCCCCGACATCAACTTGGCCTCGAGGGTCTCGCTGCTGTCCATCACGTCATAGACCACGCGGATGCCGGTTTCCCGGGTGAACGCGGCGAGGGTATCGGGCGCGAAGTAGTCGGCCCAGTTATACAGGCGCAGCACTTTCTCTTCCGCCTGGGCCACGGCCAGGCCCAGGAGCAGCGCGGCGAGCAGCGGTCGCGCGGAACGTTTCATGGGGACACCTCCCAGGCGTGTCGGCTGGCCGGGTCACGCCCGTCCAGGCTCATCAGCGGGCCATACAGCTCTGGCCGCCGGTCACGATAGACACCCCAGGCCAGGCGTTCTTCGCCTATCGCATCGAGGTCGAGGCCACAGACCAGCACCGCCTCCTCGTCGCGGCCGGCCGCGGCGAGCAAGGCACCCTTGTGGTCGGCGATGAAGGACGAACCGTAGAACCGCATGGCCAGCGCCGGGTCGCCGCAAGCGACCTCGCGGCCGATCCGGTTGGCAGCCACCAGCGGTACCAGGTTGGCGGCGGCCTGGCCGCGCTGGGCGATCTGCCAGTGATCGCGGGAATCCAGCTGCGCGGCGCCAGGCTCGGAGCCGATGGCGGTAGGAAACAGCAGCACCTCGGCGCCCAGCAGCGCCAGGCAGCGCGCGGTCTCGGGAAACCACTGGTCCCAGCAGATGCCGACGCCGATACGGCCGACCGCGGTGTCCCAGACGCGAAAGCCGCTATCCCCCGGACTGAAATATTCCTTTTCCTGGTAGCCGATGGCGTTGGGGACGTGGGCCTTGCGGTAGACGCCGAGCAACCGGCCATCGGCGTCGGCCACCGCCAGCGAGTTGAAGCGCGCGTTGCCGGCGCGCTCGTACCAGCTGAGCGGCAGGACTACGCCAAGCTCCCGCGCCAGGCTGGAAAAGCGCGCCAGCACCCGGCTGCCACGGAAGGTTTCGGCGAGGCGCAGATGGCGATGGTCCTGCTCGATGCAGAAGTACGGGGTGGCGAACAGCTCCTGCAACAGGACCAGTTGCGCGCCCCGGGCAGCCGCTTCGCGGACCAGGCGCTCGGCGCGGTCGAGATTGTCGTCGAGACTCCAGCTACAGGCGAACTGGGTAGTGGCCAGGGTCAGGTGGCGCATCGCTCACCTCCGCGCCGGCCAGGCCGGCTGCTGCTGGGTGATGCAATGCACGCCGCCGCCGCCGTGGGCCAGGTGGTCGATGCGCACCGGCACCACCTCGCGAGCGGGGAAGGCCCGGGCCAGGGTCGCGGCGGCCGCGTCGTCGGCGGCGACACCGTAGGCCGGCATGATGATCGCGCCATTGGCGATATAGAAATTGGTGTAGGAGGCACAGAACACCCCCTCCTCCGGAGCCACTTCGCCGGCATCGAACAGTTCGATCAGCTCGAAACGCCGACCGCGGGCGTCGAGCGCCAGCTCCAGGGCGCGACGGTTCTCCCGCACCACCTCGGCGTAGGCGGAGGTGGTGTCGCGGGTGGCGTCCAGCAACAACGCGCCGGGCCGGGCGAAGGCACAGACGCCGTCGACATGGCCATCGGTCATGTCGCCTGTGACCCGGTCGGGATCGCCGGGCAACCAGATGGTCCTGGTCACGCCGAGCAGGCGGGCGAACAATGCCTCGATCTCGGCCTTGCTCAGGCCAGGGTTGCGATTGGCATTGAGCAGCACGGACTCGGTGGTGATCAGCGTGCCCTCGCCGTCCACGTGGATGGCCCCGCCCTCGTTGGCCAGCGGCACGCCGAAACACTCCAGGCCGAGGCCATCGAGAATCCGCCGCGCCAGGCTGGCGTCCTGCGCGTAGGCGGACTTTCCACCCCAGGCGTTGAAACGCCAGCTGACACCGGCCAACCCGAGTTGCGGATGGCAGACGAAACTCGGTCCGGAATCGCGGCACCAACTGTCATCGATGGCCAGCTCGATGAGTTCGACATTGCCCGCGCACAGCTCCCCGGCCCTGTCCAGCGCGGCGGGGTCGACCACCAGTTTCACCGGTTCGAAACGCGCGATGGCGTTGGCCACTGCGGCGAAGTCCTGTTGTACGTCCGCCAGGCTCACGCCCCATTCGGACTCCCAGAGCATCCGATTGTGCGGAAAAGCCATCCAGGTGGCGGCATGGGGAGTCCATTCGGCGGGCATGCGCCAGCCTGTGTCGAGCGTATTCATGGGTCGGCTTCCAGTAAGTATTTTTTATCTGGCGGAATAGGCGTGGATTGCCTGAAGAGATGCTATGGCTAGGCATCAGGCTCAACAAACGATAAATTCTGCGCAAACCTAATTAGCCCGGCTTATCAGCAATGCTCAAACACTGGCCCCCACTGAATGCCCTTCGTGGCTTCGAAGCCGCCGCCCGCCTCGGCAGCTTCCACAAGGCCGCCGAGGAGCTGCACCTCACCCAGTCGGCGATCAGCCAGCAGATCCGCAGCCTGGAAGGCTATCTCGAGCAACCGCTGTTCTTTCGCAACGGACGCAAGGTGAGCCTGACCGACGCTGGCTTCGATCTGCTCAGCACCACCCAGTCCCTGCTCCAGCAACTGGCCGCGGGGGTCCGTCGCCTCGACCAGTACCGCAAGCCCAACCAACTGGTGGTCAATACCACCCCGGCCTTCGCCCGCCACTGGCTGGTGCCGCACCTGGGCGATTTCCATCGCCGTCACCCACAGGTGGACCTCTGGCTATTGACCACCGACGAGGTACCCGAGATGGCCAGCCAGACCATCGACGTAGCCATCCGCGACGACCTTTGCGCCCAGGCCGAATGCAGCTTTCGCTCGCTCCTCGAAGACCGCCTCTACCCCGCCTGCCATCCCGACCTGCTGGCGCTGCCGGCGGAACGGCGCGGCACCCTGCACGGCGAGCGCGAAATGGACTGGAGCCACTGGCAGGTACAGGGCGGCGCGGACGTTGGCCAACGCAGTGCCGGCCTGAACTTCTCCGACCCCGGACTGCTGCTGGAGGCCGCCACCCAGGGCCTCGGCATCGCGCTGGTCAGCCAGTTGCTGGCCGCACCCGCGCGAGCCGCCGGACAGTTGGTCGCGCTCTGCGAACAGAATGTCCGCGGGCCCGAATGGGCCTGGCTGGTGCACCGCGACAGCGAACGCAACAGCCTGACCCGGGCATTCTGCCAATGGCTGGAAGAAACCATTGGCGGAGCATCGCGCACAGCCCCCGGACGGCGCGGATAACGCTCACTCCAGGTGCATGGCGAAACCGACCCGCTGCGGGGTGAGTTCGTCGCGCAGGTCAGCGCCGGGATCAGGTGGTCGCCGCCGTTCTGCCGGCGGAACGGGATCGGCGCGCAGCGCTGCAGGTCATCGAGGCGCCGGCCGCGCCGTTCGATCCGACGCAGTCGCGGCATACCTGGCGCGTCGCCGCCACCGACTACGCCGAGTCGGCGATCCTCCTGCCGATCCTCGCCAGTCTTCGCCGCCAGGCGCCGGGCAGTCGCCTGGCGGTGCTGGACCTGGCGCCGGCGCGAATCGTCAGGCAGGCGGAACGCGGCGATACGCTTCGGTCGTCGCCGCGGTTTGACGCACCGTCGCGCTTTGCCCAAGCTAGCGGGCTTCGATCCACCATCAGGAAGTCCTTGGCGTGAAGTTTCCGTTCCATCCCTGGCGCCGCCTGCTGCTCTGCGCGCTCCCTTTCGCCGCCCTGCTGACCGCATGCGACGACGGCAAGAAAGAGCCCCCGCCCAAACCCGCCGAAGTCACCACCTACAACAGCGTGCCCTGGGACGCCCTGCCGGCCACCAGCGACGCCGACCTGCTCGCCGGCTTCAATGCCTGGCGCTCGGCCTGCGCGCGGCTGGCCAAGGACCCGGTATGGGGCGAGCCCTGTGCGAGCGCCACGACGGTCGCCGCCGATCCGACGGCGGTGCGCGCGTTCCTCCAGGAGCGGATGCAGGTCTATAGCCTGCGTTCCTCCAGCAACGGCGACCAGGGCCTGATCACCGGCTACTACGAACCGGTCTACCACGGCAGCCTGAGCCAGGGCGAAAAAACCCCGGTGCCGGTCTACGGCGTACCGGACGACCTGGTGGTCGTCGCGCTGGAAAGCGTCTACCCGGAACTCAAGGGCAAGCGCCTGCGCGGACGCCTGGAAGGCCGGGTGCTGAAACCCTACGACGACGCCGCGACGATCCGCGACAACGGCTCCAGCGCGCCGGTGCTCGCCTGGCTGGGCGACCCGATGGACCTGCAGTTCCTGCAGATCCAGGGTTCCGGGCGCATCCAGCTGGAAGACGGCCGGCAACTGCGCATCGGCTACGGCGACCAGAATGGCCACCCGTACAAGCCGGTCGGCCGCTGGCTGGTCGAGCAGGGCCTGGTGCCGAAGGAAGAGATCAGCATGAAGCGCATCCGCGACTGGGCCGAGGCCAATCCGCAGCGGGTCTCCGAACTGCTGGCGAGCAATCCCAGCTTCGTGTTCTTCAGCCTGCGCCCGGACAGCGACGAAGGTCCCCGCGGCTCGCTGAACGTACCGCTGACCGACGGCTACAGCGTAGCCATCGACCGCAAGGTGATTCCGCTGGGCAGCCTGATGTGGCTGTCCACCACCCGCCCTGACGACGGCAGCGCGGTGGTCCGTCCGGTGGCGGCCCAGGATACCGGCGGGGCCATCGTCGGCGAGGTCCGCGCCGATCTGTTCTGGGGCACCGGCGACGCCGCCGGCGAACTCGCCGGACACATGAAGCAGCCGGGCCGGCTCTGGCTGCTATGGCCCAAGGGCGCGCCGCTGCCCGCCTCCTGAAAACCTCCGGCCGGTGCCTACGCACCCGGCCGGGACGGCTGGCCAACGCAACGCCAGCGAGCGCCCGACACCGCCGACCAGCATCGACGGCGCCGGGCGCGCTTGCGGCAGCAACCATTCAAGCGATGAATGACGCCGCAGAATCTTCTGTGATGATCGCCGCGCCAGCCGGACCTCCGCGCCTCGCCGCAGCGGCCAGGCCCCCCGACACCACCTGTCCGTGCTACCCCCGGCAGGCGTAGCCGCGGCCGCCTGCCTCGGCAAAAAGCCATCAGCCGGCGCGCTTCGACACCCCTCATACCGCCCTTTCGCCAACTACCAATTCTCATAGTTGTGAGGGGAAATTTGTATCTTATTTTAAATACCCACGAAACATATAAAAACACACACAGCGAAACACTTCGGAAACCCAACGCAAGGTGGAAGTGCAATGCGTGACCGTGAATCCATTCTCATCGCTTTTCTCTCTTTCCTGACGATAAGACTGCATGGCAGCAGTTGACTGCCCTTGAGTCGACGGCACTCCGTATTTCCATAACGTTTTTTCCGGGCAAGGCGCCTCGACGCTTGCCGCTCGCGTGAGCGAGCCGGTGGGCGGCGGACGACTGGCAGTTCCCGGGGAAGACTCGGCCGCCGTCCTTACGAAAAACCAAAAACCCTTCATTTAGCCGAAGAAGCCGGCAGATTGACTCATTTTTTCGAAAAAAGGCGATCGCCAGAATGTCCCAGAACTCCCTGCTCGACCTGTACGCGCACCCAACGGTGGTGGCCCGCTTCAGCGAAATGGCAGCGCTTCATCCCCATCGCGAAGCCATCAGGGACCGTTTCGGAAGTGTCGACTATCGGCAACTCCTGCATAGCGCCGAACAACTTTCAGACTATCTTCTCGAGCATTATCCGCAGCCGGGAGTTTGTCTTGGAGTGTACGGCGAATATTCTCGGGAAAGCATTGTCTGCCTGCTCGCCATACTATTATCCGGCCATCACTACTTATATATAGACCTGAAACAACCGGCGGCCTGGAATGCAGAGTTGTGCCGGCAGGTCGACTGCCGCCTGATCCTCGACTGCTCGACCACGCCGACGCCCGCCAACGGTCTTCCCTGCGTCCCGGTCAGGCACCTGCCTGCCGCTCCAGCCTCGGTCGCCCGGCCATGCTTCGCGGCGGACCAGATCGCCTACATCAACTTCTCCTCGGGCACCACCGGCCGCCCGAAAGCCATCGCCTGCATCCACGCCGGCATTACCCGTCTGTGCCTGGGCCAGTCGTTCCTCGCGTTCGCTCCGCAGATGCGCTTCCTGGTGAACTCGCCGCTGTCCTTCGATGCGGCGACCCTGGAGATCTGGGGCGCGCTGCTCAACGGCGGCTGCTGCGTGCTGAACGACCTCGGCCCCCTCGACCCGGGCGTGCTGCGCCGGCTGATCGACGAGCGCGGAGCCGACAGCGCCTGGCTCACCGCCTCGCTGTTCAACACCCTGGTGGACCTCGACCCGGACTGCCTCGGCGGCCTTCGCCAGTTGCTCACCGGCGGCGACATCCTCTCGGTGCCGCACGTGCGCCGGGCGCTGCTGCGGCATCCGCGACTGCACCTGGTGAATGGCTACGGACCGACGGAGAACACCACCTTCACCTGCTGCCATGTCGTCACCAACGACGACCTCGAGGAAGACGACATCCCCATCGGCAAGGCCATCGCCGGCACCGCGGTGCTCCTGCTCGACGAGCACGGACAGGAGATCGCCGAGCCCGACCGGGCCGGGGAGATCGTCGCCTTCGGCGCCGGCCTGGCGCAGGGTTATCGGAACGATGCGACGCGCACCCGCGCCAGCTTCGTCGAGTTGCCCTATCGCGGCCGCCTGCTGCGTGCCTACCGTACCGGCGACCGCGCTCGCTACGACGAGCAGGGTCGGCTGCGCTTCATCGGCCGCGGCGATGGCCAGGTCAAGCTGAACGGCTATCGCCTCGACCTCCCCGCCCTGGAACAGCGCTTGCGCCGCCAGCCGGGCATCCTCGACTGCGCCCTGCTGGTCCGCGAGCGCAACGGCGTCAAGCAACTGCTCTGCGCCTGGACGGGAAAAGCCGACGCCAGCCCGCAGGCCCTGCTCCGCCAACTGCCCACCTGGCAGCGCCCGCATGCCTGCGTCCGGGTCGAGGCCTTGCCCTTGACGGCGCACGGCAAGCTGGACCGCGCCGCCCTGCTGCGCCGCCTGGAAGAACCGCTGGAGCGCTGCGCCAGCGCGCTCGATCCCGACCAACGCGGCTGCGCGCAGCTGTGGAGCGAATTGCTGGGTTGCGAGGTCGGCGCCGCCGACCAGGATTTCTTCCTCTGCGGCGGCAACTCGTTGCTCGCCCTGCAACTGGTCGCCCTCTGTCAATCGGCAGGTGCGGGAGCAAACCTGGGACTCGCCGACTTGCAGGCAAACTCGCGCCTCGACCAGTTCAGCCGTCTCCTGCGCAGCCACGGCCTGGCGCCGGAGCGTCTGCTGGAACGGGCGGCGACGCCGGAGCAGCCGCTGGTGCTGTCGAGGAGCGCGGCATGAACGTCGGTCTCTCCGCGGAGGTGCGCTACCACTGGTTCCGCGAGCACCTGGTGGTGGTCGGCGATTGGCACCGCCTGTCCCCCTCCGAGCGCGACCGCCTGCGGCACCAACCGATGCCGGATGAGGCCGCGCAGTCCTTGCGCGTCGACCTGTCGCCCTGGTCCTGCGGGATGGTCTTCAGCGAGCTGCTCGGCGCCGACCTGACCCGCTTCGGCCTCTGCTACCTGGCTCCGGCCGAGGTGCCGGCATCCGACCTGACGCGCCTGGGTCGGCGCCTGCGCGAAGAGTTCCCGTTGCTCGACAGCCAGGTGGACAGCGGCGCGGAAGGTTTCGAACTGGTCGTCCACGGGCGGCCCGAGGAGAGCCCGGCGCTGGAAGTCGGCCCCTTCGCCGACGAAGACGCGCTCATCGCAGCGCTGCTGCAACGCCCGCATTCCCTGTTCGAGCGCGGCCTGCTGCGACTGTTCCACGGGCGCTGCGGAGGACGTGCGCGCTGGGGCGTCTGGCTGCATCACCTGGTCGCCGACGCCGACTTCGCCAGCGTACTGCTGGCCCGCCTGGCCGTGCTCAACGCCGACCCCACGACCGAAGCGGCAGCCCCCGAGTTCGGCTTCCTCCAGCAGCAATGGCGCCTGGAGCGCCAGCTGCGCGAGCGCAGGACCAGGCTGGAAGACTACTGGAGCGAGCGCGGCGAGGCGTTCCGTGAACTGGCGAGCCTGCCCTGGGCGGAGCGCGCCAGCCATTGCGAGGATTTCCGCTTGGCCGCCACGCCAGGAGACGGCGAAGCCGCCCTGCTGACCCGGCTCGCCTGCGCCCTGGCTCTCGCCCTGGCCAGCCAGGGCGCCACCGGCAAGGTCCTGGCGCTGACCCCGGTCAGCCTGCGCAGTCGCCGAGGCACGGCGGTTTCCGGTTGCTGGCTGAACCTGGTGCCGCTGTTGCTGGACGCCGCGACCGCCGAGGACACCTTCGAACGACACAGGCTCGAGGCCTTCGAGCACAGCCTGCTGCCGGCAGAGGCCATCGCCGAACGGGCCGGACTGCGCTATGCCGACGCCCAGGTGATGATCAATGTCATCGACCAGCCATTCCGCAGCGCCGGGTTCATCCACCGGCCGACACTGAAGAGCCGCCTGCCGCTGACCCTGACCCTGGTCCGGCGCGACGACGGCGGCTGGGACGCCAGCCTGGCCAGCCGCTTCGGCCGCGAACGGACCCTGGCGCTGGCGGCGGCCATGGCCGAGGCGCTACGCCCATGCTGATCCTGCTGCCTGACTTCATCGGCCACCCGAGCTGCTTCCGCGGGCTGCTGGCACGCCTCGGCGCAACGGACTGCCGGCCGGTCGACTACCACCGGCTGGATGCCTACGCCAGCATCGAAGCCCTCGCCAGCCAGGTACTCGACGGCCTGGCGGAAGAACCGGACTGGCTGATCGGCTATTCCTTCGGCGGCCTGGTCGGCTACGAGATGGCCCGCCAGTTGCCGGCCAGCCGCCTGCTGATGATCGACAGCCACCTGCCCTGGCCGGCCCTGCGGCGAATGCCGCCAAGCGAGCAATACCAGCGCTGGCTGAGCGCCGAGATGCGCGAGTGGATAGCCCTGATGAGCGAGCTTGGCGAACTGCGCGAAGAGGTCCTGCTGCGCAATGTCGAGCTGTTCGGCCGCTGGCAGCCCCGCCATCGCCTCGCCCGCGCCAGCTGGGTGCGCTGCCGGGACGACGCCGGCCGCGACCCGGCCGCCGAACGCTGGTGCGACCTGATCGAGCGGCTCGACACCTTCCCCTGCGAGCGTCCGCACCACCTGGCCCTGCAGGACCCGGCGGTGATCGATTTCATCGTCCACACCGTCAGCAAGGAGTCCGTCCAATGAAACACTATCGGCAGGTGGTATCCCCGCAATTGCGCCAACAGGCGCTGGACTGGATCCTCGCCGCGGCGCAGCGGCCGGACCCGGCGCTGGAACCGGAATTCGACATCGCCGACGACGAGCGCCGCGAGGCGAAGAAGGTGCGCAACCTGCACCGCCACGACCCGCTCTTCTGGGACGACTGGTTCGCCCGCTCCGGGCTCGACGCGCTGGTCCGCGACCATCTGCGCAAGCCGCGCCTGCTGCGCCACGCGGCGTTCATCAAGCGCCATGCCGACGAGTCCTACATCCCGCTGCACCAGGACATCGCGCTGTGGGAGAAGCGCTACGAAAGCGCGCAGACCTTCTGGGTCGCCCTGACCCCGTCGCGGAACGACAACGGTGGGATGTTCTATTACCCCGACGACCGCACGATCTTCCCTCACGAATTCGACCTCGCCTACCCGATGTTCAAGTGCATCGACCTCCAGGCCAACGGCATTTCCCGCGAGCAACTGGTGGATGCCGAGCTGGACGCCGGCGACGTCCTGGTCTGGCCCGCCCGCACCGCACATGGCAGCCACAACAACCGCAGCGGCGAGCTGCGCATCGGCATGCCGATCGTCTTCGTCGACGACGACGAATTCCACCAACTGAATCGAGAGGACAGCATGAAAACCTGGATCGCTTCCAACCTGAAAAGCGTGTTCCCGGACGAGGCAATCACCGAGGACAACCTCGACCACTATCTTCCGCAGCTGTGCGACTACTCGCTGAAGATGGTCACCTTCCTCGCCCGTTTCTCCCGCCAGTTCGGCCATGCGCCGAAGATCCACGACTTCATCAGGGAGCCGCGGCTGGCGACGCTGTCGGCCTCGGACGCGGGAGCGAGACGATGATCCGGGTCATCGACTGCACCCTGCGCGAGGGGTGCCAGGCCCGCCAGTGCAGCTTCGACAGCGCGCAGTCGGTCCAGCTGGCGAGGGAAATCGCGGCGCTGGGGGTGGATATGATCGAGTGCGGCCACCCGCGGATTTCCGCGGACGAACGCGAGCGGGTACGCGCCGTGGTGGCGGCGGTTTCCACGCCGGTGCTGGCCCACGCCCGGGCGCGCCGGGAGGATATCGACGCGGTGCTGGAAACCGGTGCGCAGTGGGTCGGGCTGTTCGCCTCGATCAACGCGATCTCGCTGGAAACCAAGTTCAAGGGCATGAACCGCGAGGAGGTGCTCGAACTGTTCCACGACGCGATCCGCTACGCCCGCGAACGCGGCCTGCGGGTCCGGGCCACGGTGGAAGACGCCGCGCGCACCTCGGTCAGCGACCTGGTCAGCATGATCGCCACCGCGCGCGACGCCGGCGCCGATCGCATCTGCTTCGCCGACAGCGTGGGCATCCTGCTGCCGGACGAGACCTTCGACGTGCTCTCGCTGCTGCGCCACGAGTTCCCCGACGTGGTCTTCGAGTACCACGTGCACAACGACCGCGGCCTGGCCCTGGGCAACACCCTGGCGGCGATCCAGGCCGGGGTCCAGTGGCACTCGGCGAGCTGCAACGGGATCGGCGAACGCGCCGGGATCACCGATACCTTCCAGTTGCTGACCCTGCTGCACACCAAGTTCGCCGCCGACCGCTTCAACCTGAAGAACGTCCTCGCGGTCTCCGAACTGGTCGAGGCGCACAGCCGGATCAAGCGTTCGCCGATGCACCCGGTGGTCGGCGAGAACGCCTTCGTCCATGTCGCCCGCCTGCACCAGCTGGCCATGCAGGAAAACCAAGACGCCTACAGCGCCTTCGATCCGGAACTGATCAACGGCCGCGTCTCGCTGCAACGCTACACGCCGATGCACCGCCAATCCCTATTCCTCACGCCTTTCGAGAAGTCCGCCAGCGAACTGAAGTACCACCGCCACGGCCCCGGCAAGCGCTTCGTCATGCTCGACCGGCGCCTGCTCGACGGCTCGCCGTTCTACTTCATCGCCCGCCAGTTCCACGACGTCGGCGACGGCGGGCCGGGCCACGTCGACAGCCACGTACACAACTGCGACTCGGTGTTCCTGTTCCTCGGCAGCGACGAGGACTACCGCGGCCTGGAGGTGGAAGTCCTGCTCGGCGGCCAACTGCGCCGTTTGCAGAGCCCGGCCAGCGTGTTCATCCCCGCCGGCGTCGAGCACAGCTACCGCTACCTCGGCGGCAGCGGCACCTACATCAATTTCGTCCACAAGGGCGATTACCACGAGAGCCTACTGGAGATTACCCAATGAAGCAGTTCGACAAGCACGCAGACGCCTACAACGTGGTCCGCGGCAAGATCGCCTATCCGGATTCGCTCTACCGCAACCTCGCCGAACGCGCCCCGGCACGCGAAGCGGCGCTGGACATCGGCTGCGGTAACGGCGTCTCGACCGTCCGCCTGCAACCCTGGTTCCGCTACGTGGAAGGCAGCGACCTGGGCGAGGCGCTGATCGCCAAGGCCCGCGAGAACTACCCGGAGATCCGCTTCAGCGTGTCGCCGGCGGAAACCTTCGCGCCGCAACGCCGCTTCGACCTGGTCACCAGCGCCACCTCCTTCTACTGGATGGACCGCAAGCAGGTGCTGACGCGCATGGCCGACTGGCTGACCCCCGGCGGGCTGTTCTGCGCCTACAAGTATGACTTCCCGATCGCCTACGGGCCGCTGCGCGACTTCATCGAGCACGAACTGGTGAACAAGTGGGCCAAACACCGCGACCCGCGCCTGACCCGCTATGACGACACCCTGGAGATCATGGGCAGTTGCCCGCACCTGCGCGACTGCCGCCGCGAAGTGTTCGCCAACATCATCTTCCTCAGCCCGGAGGAGGTCGCGCTGTTCTTCCTCTCCACCAGCTACGTGACCCGCTACATCGAGCAGGAAGGCGGCGAAGACTACGCCGACCGCTTCATCGCCGCGGTGCGCGAGATCGAGAGCGCGCCGCAGGTGGCGGTGAACTTCGACATCCACGCCTTCACCGCGCTGAATCGCTGAGGAGCCGGCATGAGCAGCCTCCCCGTACCCGTATCGCTCGACAGCACCCTCCGCCATCTCGGCAGCGCCGACCCGCGGCGGCCGTTCCTGATCGACGCCCGCGAGCCGGAGCGCCCGCTGGAATACACCTGGGGCGACGCCGACCACCAGGTCGACGCCCTCGCCGAGCAGATCGCCGCGCATGCCTGCCGCAGTGTCGGCGTGCTGCTGGACAACAGCTACCGCAACCTCTGCCTGATCTATGCGGTCATGCGCGCGGGCAAGCATCTGGTGCTGATCGATCCCGAGTGGGGGGAGGCCGCGAAGCAGGCCATCGTCGACGAGATGCGCCTGGAAGCGCTGGTCAGCGAACATCCGCTCGAGGGCGCGCTGGCCGGGCTGCGCCTGGCGCTGGATTTCGAGCGCAGCGCGACGCGCCGGCTCGACCGCGCCGCGCACAGCCACATGATCCTGTTCACCTCGGGCACCACCGGCCAGCCGAAAGGCATCGAACTCAGCCAGCAGGCCATGCTCCATGCCTACCGCATCGGCCGCGACTGCCTGGGCATCGGCGAGCACACGCGCTCCGGTTGCTTCTACCGGATCAGCGGCCTGGGCATCCTCGGCATCAATTTCCTCTTCCCGCTGCTGTACGGCGGCAGCGCGGTGCTCCTGCCGCTGCACTGCTGGGCCGACAGCGAAGGCTTCTGGGAATACGTGGAACGCTTCGGCATCAGTTTCCTCTACCTGGTGCCGCCGGTGGTCAACCACATGGTCAAGGAAGGCTCCCCGCCGCCGCGCCGCTTGCCGTTGCAGCGCCTGCTCTGCGTCGCCGGCTCGGCGCGCCTGGACGCCGACCTGCAAGCGGCCTTCCAGCGCGACTACGCGGCGCTGGCGAACATCTACGGCCTCAGCGAGTGCGGCTTCGCCTTCCTCTTCGGCAAGCGTCGCGGCGATGCGTTCGACAACTCGGTGGGACCGGCCGTCGGCCTGGAACTCAAGCTGACTGACCCCGACGGCCGCCCGCTGGAGGGCAGCGGCGAACGCGGGCGCCTGTGGGTGCGCACGCCGAGCCTGTTCTCCGGCTACGTCAACCGCCCCGACCTGACCGCCCAGGTGCTCGAGGACGGCTGGCTGAACACCCAGGACCTCGCCTACTTCGACGAGGACCGCTGCGTGCACGTCCTCGGCCGTTGCGACGGCACCATCAACAAGGGCGGCAACCTGTTCCACCTGAATGAATGCGAACGGGCGCTCAACGGCCTGGACGAGGTGATCGACGTCTGCTGCCTGAAGGTCGACTGCCCGCTCTATGGCGAAGACTATGTCGCCGTGATCCACACCGCGCCGCAGGTCGAGTTCGCCTTCCTGCCCTGGCTCCAGCAGCAACTCGGCACCCTCCGCGCGCCGCAGCGCGTGGTGCTGTCGCACCAGGCCCTGCCGCTGAACGGCGCCGGCAAGCACGACCGCCGTGCGCTCGCCGCCCTGCTGCAACGGGAAGCCTCGTGATGTGCGGCATCCTCGGTTACATCGGCACCGGTTTCAGTGTCTCGCGCTTCGCCGGAGCGCTACGCCTGCTGGCCCATCGGGGTCCGTTCGGCGAGGGCATCGCGGCCCTGCCGAACGGCGCCATCGGCATGACCCGCCTGCCGATGTCCGGCGCCGCGGCGGTGCCGCTGCCGCCGCAGGAGGGTCAGCGGCGGGTCGCCTACAACGGCGAGGTCTACCAGGCCGGCTGCGAAATCCATGGCGAGATCCGCCTGCTGCTCGACGGCTTGCAGCGCGGGGTACTGCCGGACGGCATGTACGCCCTCGCCAGCTGGGACCCGCAGACCCGGCAATTGACCCTGCTGCGCGACGAGTTCGGCATCAAGCCGCTGTACTACAGCTACCAGCCCGAGCGCGGCCTGCTGGCCTTCGCCTCCGAGCCGCGGGCGCTGCTGCACCTGCTCGGCGGCGCCCGCGCCGACGCCGAGGCGATCGCCCAGGTGGTCGCCGCCGGCGTGCCGCTGGAAGGCCAGACCCTGTTCCAGCAGGTCCGTCTGCTACTGCCCGGCGAGGTGTTGCGCTTCGATCTCTCCCAGGAGCGTCCGCGCCTCTGCCAGCGCCAGCGGCTGGCCACCGCCCCGGCCAGCGAGGCGGACAGCCTCGACGAGCAGCTCGGTGAAACCCTCGAACGCTGCCGCCAGACCTTCCGCCCCTGCGCCCTGCTGGTCAGCGGCGGGGTCGATTCCAACCTGCTCGGCAGCTACCTGGACCCGCAGTTGCAACGCTTCCACCTGTGCCTGGAAGGCGACGAGGAAAGCCTGCTGCCACACCCTCGGCTGCAACGCTTCGAGCTGCGCCAGGAAGCCTTCATGCCGCTGCTGCGTCGCGCGGTCGGCAACTTCGGCGGGGCGACACGGATGTCCAGCCTGCTGATGTACCAGCGCCTGGCCGACGGTATCGGCGAGCAGGGCTATCACTGCGTGCTTCTCGGCGAAGGCGCCGACGAACTGTTCTGGGGCTACCCGCGCCATCTCGAACTCTGGCGCCGGCGCGACGCACCGGAACCGCGGCGCTTCGCCGCCGCCTGGTTTGGCGAGTACCGGCGCAAGGCCACGCTGCTGGCGGAACCGGCGGGCCGACGGGTCGCCGAGAGGATCGAGGAACTCGCCCACGAGGCCCTCGGCCAGGGCCTCGAGGCGGCGATCGGCCAGTTCGACCTGCACTACTCGCTGGAGCCGCTGCTGCGCCGCGCCGACCATCTGCTGATGTCGCGCACCATCGAAGCGCGCACCCCCTACCTGCATGGCGCCCTGGCGCAGCGCGCCGGGTACCTCCAGCGGATCGTCGGCGACACCGCCAAGGCACCGCTGGTGGCGCTCTTGGAGCAACGCGAGAAACGCTGGCAGGCGCAGCCGAAACGGCATTTCCGCCTGCCGTTCGAACGGTGGCCGCAGGCCCTCGGGGAAATGCGCCGGCACCTCGCCGAACGCCTGCCGGCGCTGCACGACCTCGGCCTGGAAGGCCTGGATGCACCGAGCGTCGCGGCGCTGCCCGGCGACCAGTTGTTCACCCTCACCACCCTGTCGCTCTGGCAGCAGGAATACGGAGCCTCGCTATGACAACCATCCATCGTCGCCCCGCGCCCTGGCGGGGCAACGCGGTGTTCTGCGCTTCGGCCGCTTTCGCCGCCGGCCTGGAAACGCTGTTCGCGCGCCTGCTGGAGCGGCGTCCCGCGGATAGCGCGGAGGCTCTCCTGCGCCAGCGCCTGCATCACGAACTGGAGCACGGCAGCGGCGTGCTGCTGCACGATTCCGCGCTGCTGCGCGGACTCGCCGAGGACGAATTCCAGCGGGTGTTCCGCGCATTCTGCCAATGGCTGGGACGCACCGTGGCGATCAACCGCAACGGCGAGTACCTCAAGGAAGTGCGCGACCTCGGTCTGCGCGACGCCCGCGACGCGCCGCAGCGCGGCCACCTGACCAGTCAGGAACTGGCCTTCCACTCCGATCGCGCCGATCTCACCGTGCTCGCCTGCTGGTCGCCGGCACGCCGGGGCGGCGCCTTCCGCATCCGTTCCTCGGCCGACGTCCTCGCCACCCTGGAAGCCGCCAATCCGGCCTGGCTGCCCCTGCTCGGCCAACCGATCCCCCACGACCTGCGCGACGAAGGCGACGCCGACTACGCGCTGGTGCCGCTGCTCACGGAAACCCCACGGACCTTCGTCTTGCGCTATATCCGCAAGTTCAACGAATCGGTGACGCGCCACGGGCTAAGCCTCGCCCCGCAGGTGCGAAGCATGCTCGACGGCCTGGACGAGGCGATCGAACGCGCCGACGGCTATGCCGAACTGGACTTCAGCAAGGGCATGCTGGTGCTGGTGAACAACCACACCACCCTGCACGCGCGCACCGAGTTCAGCGACGACGAGCGGCAGCGCCGCTGCCTGCTGCGCTGCTGGCTGAGCAGCGAGTTCACCCGCGAACTGCCGGAAAGCTTCCTGCCGCTGTTCCACCAGGTAGCCGCCGGCAGCCTGCGCGGCGGCATCCGTCCCCTCGCCCAGGAGCCCCGCCCGTGAGCGACAACACCTTCAGCGTGCAACGCTTCCGCGCCCTGCCGACGGAAATTCACGTGATGCTCGTCGGTACGCTGCTGACCCGCGGCGCCTACTTCATGGTCTGGCCGTTCCTGGCATTGCTGCTGTGGCGCGAGTTCCGGCTGTCCGCCAGCGCCATCGGCCTGCTGCTGGCGCTGGCGACCGTCTGCGGCGCGCTCAGCGGCATCTACACCGGCTGGCTGTCGGATCGTTTCGGGCGCAAGCGCCTGATCTTCTTCGGCACCAGTCTCAGCGGACTTTCCTTCGTGTTGCTGGGCTTCAGCGGCCAGCCGCTGTCCTACGGACTGGCGATCTCCGGGGTGAGCATCGGCTGCGCCCTGCTCGAATCGAGCTGCAAGGCGCTGATCGGCGACCGCGTCGAGGATCGCCGCTCGCGGGAACTGGCGCTCTACTGCCGGTACTTCCTGATCAACCTGGGCGCCGCCCTCGGCCCGCTGATCGGCCTGACCCTCGGCGTCGCCGCCCAGGCCGGCACCTTCCTGGTCACCGCGCTGGTCTACTTCTGCTACGGCCTGCTGCTCTGGCGCCTGCTGCACCACCTCGAACTGAAGCGGCGCAGCCTTGCCCCGCGATCCTCGACCGGGTTCCTCGAAGCCTGCCTGAGCATGGCCCGGCATCGCGCCTTCACCCTGCTGTTGCTGTGCAACATGCTGGCCGCGCTGATCTACGCCACCTTCGATTCGACCCTGGTGCAGTACCTCACCCGCAGCGGTCTGCCCGACGTGGTCAACAGCATCGCCCTGCTGGTGACCATCAACGCGCTGACCATAGTGGTCGCCCAGTTTCCCCTCCTCCGCCTGCTGGAAAACACCGGCACCGGCGGCCGCCTGATGCTCGGCATGCTGCTCATGCTCCTGGCCCAGCTAGGCTTCGCCTGGACCCCGGTGACCCTGTTCGCCGGCCTGGCGCTGGCCACGGTGGTGCTCAGCCTCGGCGAACTGATCGTGTTCCCGACCTTCAGCGTGGAGGTCGACCAACTGACCCCCGACGACTTGCGCGGCAGCTATTTCGGCGCGGCCAATCTCTACAGCCTCGGCACCGCGCTGGCACCGCTGTACGGCGGGATCATGCTCGACCATGCCGGCAGCCAGGCGCTGTACCTCGGCCTGGCCGCGCTGTGCGGGGTGATCATGCTGCTGCAGGTCGGCGCGGTCGGCCTGCGCCAGGCCGAGCGGGCCGGCGGATGAGCGGCGTGCTGCTGGTCTCGGGATTTTTCCTGCGCCGCTCCGCCTGGTCCGTGGAAGGCGCCGGCTGGCGAAGCTGCGACCATCTGCGCGACGCGCCCGGATGCGACCTGGCGCATTGGCTGGACCAGGCCGCCGCCACGCTGGCCGGCGAGGAGCGGGTGATACTCTGCGGCCACAGCTTCGGCGGCTACCTGGCGCAATGCCTGGCGGCCCGCCTGGGCGAGCGCGGCGCGCACCTGTACCTGTTCAGCGCGCTGGTCAGCGAGGGCGGCGGCGCGCTGGAAAGCTACCAGGACAGCGGCCAGGACAATCTCCTCGGGCTATGCCGCCTCGACCCGCTCGGAGGGCGGGTCCGCCTGGAAGACCGCGCCGGCTTCCTCGAACTGCTCGGCGCCGAGGTGCCGACCAGCGCCAGCGAACCCGCGCAATTGCTGATCGACTCGCCACGGCAGACTCGTCCAGCCTGCCCGGTCACCTACGTGGTGGCGGCCGCCGACCGGCTCAGCCCGCCGCCGCTGCAACGTACCTTCGCCCACCGCCTGGACGCGCGAGTGCGGGAATACCCGGGCGGGCACCTCGCCGCACTGGCGGACCCGCGCTTCCTTCGCGCCCTGATCGAATCTAATAATTAGATAGATAAAGCCGAAAATACGCGCTTTTTTATCGCAATGATCTGACGGATGATGACCCCATCAACCGCCCGCACCCTCGCGCAAACGAGCGGCGACGGGCCCAATGGAGATCCGATCATGATCGAACGTCGTCCCTTCGACCGTCTGGGCCATGCCAACCACGGCTGGCTGAACGCGCGTCATCATTTTTCCTTCGCCGACTACTATGACCCGGAGCGCGAGGACTGGGGCCGCCTGCGGGTCTGGAACGATGACGAGATCGCCGCCGGCAGCGGCTTCCCGCCGCACCCGCACCGCGACATGGAGATCATTACCTATGTCCGCGAAGGCGCGATCACCCACCAGGACAGCCTGGGCAACAAGGGCCGCACCGAGGCCGGCGACGTGCAGGTGATGAGCGCCGGTACCGGCATCGTCCATTCGGAGTACAACCTGGAAGCCGAGACCACCCGGATCTTCCAGATCTGGATCATCCCGGACCGCCGCGGCGACCAGCCGCGCTGGGGCTCCAAACCGTTCCCGAAGGCCGAGCGCGACGGTCGTTTCGTCACTCTCGCCAGCGGCGACGAGCAGGACAGCGAAGCGCTGCACATCCGCGCCGACGCCGAGGTCGCCGCGGTGACCCTGAAGGCCGGCCAGAGCGCCGAGTACGCCCTGGAAAACGGTCGCCGCGCCTACCTGGTGCCGGCCACCGGCAGCATCGAGGTCAACGGCGTGCGCGCCGAGGCCCGCGATGGCCTGGCGGTACGCGACGAACCGACCCTGAAGGTCACGGCCCTGGAAGACAGCGAAGTGCTGCTGGTGGAAGTGGCCTGACCCGACAGCCCCTCGCCCCCCACGGGCGAGGGGCTGCTTTCGTTTCGCCCCAGCCCAGGGCCGCCTCTCTCGACGCAGCGGCGTTATCCGCCGCAACGCCTCCGGCCCTGCCGACTTGGTTCTTCCCAGCTTCACGCTTCGCGCTCACACTACCCGCAGAAGAATTCGAGAGGCTCCGCCATGCGTGAACTGCAACCCCTGCTGGAGAACCACGGGCTGCTCCTGCTGTTCCTCAACGTGCTCTGCGAACAGGCCGGGCTGCCGATCCCCGCCTACCCGGCGCTGATCGTCGCCGGCG
This sequence comes from Pseudomonas sp. 2VD, assembly GCF_005503585.1. NCBI lineage: Bacteria > Pseudomonadati > Pseudomonadota > Gammaproteobacteria > Pseudomonadales > Pseudomonadaceae > Pseudomonas > Pseudomonas sp. 2VD. Next base: position 302 of record NZ_SCND01000046.1, on the reverse strand, counting down.
CGCTGGCCATGCAGGGCGTCGGCGCACCGCTGGGCATGGTCCTGCTGGTGGTGGTGCTCGCCTGCCTGCTGGCGGACGTCGCCTGGTACCTGGCCGGGCGCCGCTATGGCGGCTTCCTCCTGCGCAGCATCTGCAAGGTCTCGCTGTCCCAGGACAGTTGCATCCGCCAGAGCCAGAACATGTACCTGCGGGTCGGTCCGAGGGCGCTGCTGATGTCGAAGTTCCTGCCCGGCGCCAGTGCGTTGTCCACCACCCTGGCCGGCATGACCCGCACCCACCTGCGCCGCTTCCTCGCCTACGAC
>NZ_SCND01000469.1:0-3951 GCF_005503585.1 Pseudomonas sp. 2VD | reverse complement strand
AGCTCGGCGTAGGTGAGCTTTTCCTCGTCGAAGATCACCGCCACCGCATCCGGCGCCATACGCGCCCGCTCGGCCACTCGCTGGTGTACCAGCGGCGTTGCCGGATAGCCCGAGTCGCTGCGGTTCCAGAGCTGCCCGATGACTTCGCGCTCCTCGCGGTCGAGCATGTCCAGCTCTCCCAGGCGAGCGTCAGGCATCGCCAGGATCGCATCCAGCAGGTTCTGCCAATGCCGTACCAGGCGCTCTGCGGTCGAAGCATCGAATAGATCGGTCGCATAGACCAGCGCCGCCCAGATGTCCGACTCGGACTCACAGGTATCCAGCACCAGGTCGAACTGCGCCGTATGGCTTTCCCACGCCTGCTCTTCGATGCTCAGTCCCGCGACTTCCGGCAAGCCGTGCTCGCCCCGCTCCGCCTGGTAGTTGAATAGCACCTGGAACAGCGGGCTGTGGCTGAGACTGCGCTCCGGTTGCAAGGCTTCCACCAGTTGCTCGAACGGCAAGTCCTGGTGCGCCTGCGCCTCCAGCGAGCGCTGGCGAACCTGGTGCAGCAATCGGTCGAACCCCATCTGCCCATCGATGTCGGCCTTGAGCACCTGGGTGTTGACGAAGAACCCGATCAGTCGCTCGGTTTCGACCCGGTTGCGATTGGCGACCGGCACGCCGACACGGATATCCGACTGACCGCTGTAGCGATACAGCAGCGCCTGGAACGATGCCAGCAGCAACATGAAGGTACTCGCACCCTGCCGTTGGGCAAGCGCCTTCAGCCGCCTGGCCCGCTCGGCGCCGAGTTCGAACTCCAGCCGCGCGCCGCGAAAGCTCTGCTCCGCAGGACGGGGACGATCGAACGGCAGCTCCAGCACCGGCTGTTCGCCACCCAGCAGGCCGATCCAGTACGCCAACTGGCGCTCCCTCTCTCCGGCCTCCATCCATTCGCGCTGCCAGACGGCATAGTCCGGATACTGTATCGGCAGCGCCGGCAGGGCCGCTTCGCGCCCCTGGCTGTAGGCGGCATAGAGCTGGACCAGCTCTTCGACCATCAACTGCATCGACCAACCGTCGGAGACGATATGGTGCTGGACCATGACCAGCACATGGTCATTCGGAGCCACTTCGAACAGACTGATCCGCAGCAACGCATCCGTCCGTAGGTCGAAGGGCCTGGCCATCTCCGCTTCGACTGCCGCCCTGAGCGACGCGTCATCGACATTCGCCAGGTTATGCCGGGAAACCTGCAACTGCCCATCGGCGTCCACCACCTGAACGGTACGCAGGCCTTCCTGGCGGAAGCGGGTACGCAACGACTCGTGACGCTGTGCGAGGCGCTCGAAACTGCGCTGTAGCGCGACGACATCGAGGCCGCCGCGCAAGCGCAGGGCGGCGGGAATGTGATAGGCCGCGCTCTCCGGTTCCAATTGCCAGAGGAACCACTGGCGCTCCTGTGCATAGGACAACGGCAGCGGCTGCTCGCGGGTAACGGGCGTGATCGGCGGAACCTCCGCCGGTTTCTCGCCCAGGCTCTCGACGAATCCCTGCAGGACCGGCTGCTCGAAAAGGCTCTTCAGGCTGACTTCGATACCGAGATCCTGGCGAATCCGCGAGACCAGGCGCGTCGCCAGCAGCGAGTGTCCGCCCAATTCGAAGAAGTTGTCGGTCAGGCCGACCCGTTCGACGCCCAGCAACTCGCCCCATATCGCGGCCACGTCTTTCTCCAGCGCGCTCGCCGGCGCCATGTGTTCGTGTTGCATCAGGCCGGCATCCGGCTTCGGCAGCGCCCGACGGTCCAGCTTGCCATTTGGACTGAGCGGCATCCGCTCGAGGAACAGCAGGTGCGAGGGCACCATGTAGTCCGGTAGCGAGGCCCGTAGCGCTGTGCGGATACGCTCGCGCAAAGCCGGCTGGCGAGTCTCGTCCTCGCCCCCCTCAGCCACCAGGTAGGCCACCAGTTGACCGTCCAGCGCAAGAGCCGCCGCTTCGCGTATTCCCTCCAAGTCCATGAGGCGGGCTTCGACCTCCCCCAGCTCGATGCGGAAGCCGCGGACCTTCACCTGATGGTCGGCACGCCCCATGTACTCGATCACGCCGTCACCGCGTCGGCGCGCCAGGTCGCCGGTCCGGTAGAGCCTCGAGCCCGGTTCGCCGAAGGGGTCGGGCAAGAAGCGCTCGGCGGTCAAGCCGGGCCGATCGTGGTAGGCACGGGCCAGCCCGGCACGGCTGGCAATATAAAGCTCGCCTACCGCCCCTACGGGCAGTAGGCCGAGATGTTCATCCAGCACCAGCAACGTACGGCCGGGTAGCGCCTGGCCGATAGGACTGGCATTGCCCACCCGGGCGTTCTCGGCGGAACAATCGAAGACGCTGGACACCACCGTGGCCTCGGTCGGTCCATAGGTATTGAGCAACCTCACCCGGCCCATGCCGGCTTGCCGCCAGAGCTTCGGCCCCTCCAGTGGCATGGCTTCGCCACCGATGTGGATCTGCCGCAAGGCACCGTAGGAACGCCGTGGCTCGGCCAGGGCATCGAGCAGGAACAGGTTCCAGTACGCCGTGGGCAGGTCGGCAAGGGTCACGCCCTGCTCGACTATCTGCCGATACAGCTCACCGGTATCCCAGAGGTCGCCGCCACGCAGGACCACGCAGGCACCACGGGTCAGCGCCGGATAGAGCTGTTCGACGAAGCCGTCGAAGCTCAGGGTGGCGAACTGCAATATCCGATCCTCCGGGGTGAGCGCGGAATAACCACTGGCGATACGCGAGAACTGCGCAAGCGCCGCATGGCTGATGGCCACGCCCTTGGGTTTTCCGGTGGAGCCGGAGGTGTAGATCACATAGGCCAGGTTCTCCGGCCGCAGGTTCACCACCGGATCGTCCGTAGACACCGATGCGTCCCGTTCCAGGCGGTCGATGGAGAGCACCTCCAGCCCTTCGTGCAAAGGCAGCCCGGGCAGCAAATGCTCCTGGCTGAGCAACAGGCCGACGGCGCTGTCCTCGAGCATGTGACGCAAACGGTCCTGCGGATAGGTCGGGTCCAGCGGCACATAGGCACCACCGGCCTTGAGGATCGCCAGCAGACCGACCACCATGTCCAGCGAGCGCTCGACGGCGATTCCCACCAGCACATCGGGACCGACGCCACGCGCTATCAGGCAGTGAGCCAGACGATTGGCGCGGGCGTTGAGCTCGGCGTAGCTCAAGGCCTGCCCCTCCAGCGCCAGTGCTTGCGCCTGCGGACGCAGACGGGCCTGCTCCTGGATCTGCAACTGGACCAGGGGCGGCAACCCACCCTCGTCGGCGTTCTCTGCCCAGGCCCGCAACAGGCAATCGCGCTCCTCGTCCAGCAACAGCGGCAACTCGGCGACCGGCCGGCCCGGTTCGGCCACGATGCCGCGCAGGAGATTCTGCCAGTGCCGAGCCAGGCGCTCGACGGTCGAGGCCTCGAACAGATCCGTGGCATAGCCGAACGATGCCCAGATACCGTCCTCGGCCTCGTGCACGTCCAGCGTCAGGTCGAAGGCCACGGAGCTGCTCCGCCACTCCATCCGCTCCAGCGACAGGCCTGGCAGTTGCACGCCCTGGTTGGCCGAACGAGAGTCGGCCTGGTGATTGAACATGACCTGGAACAACGGGTTGTGGCCGAGGCTGCGTTCCGGCTGCAAAGCCTCCACCAGTTGCTCGAACGGCAGGTCCTGGTGCGCCTGTGCCTCCAGCGCGCGCTGGCGGGCCTGGGCCAGCAACTCGTCGAAACCCATCCGGCCATTGATGTCGGCCTTGAGCACCTGGGTGTTGACGAAGAAACCGATCAGCCGCTCGGTTTCAACCCGGTTACGGTTGGCGATCGGCACGCCGACACGGATATCCGCCTGTCCGCTATAGCGATGCAACAGCGCCTGGAAGGAAGCCAGCAACAGCATGAACATGGTCACACCCTTGCGCTGAACCAGCTGTTTC
>NZ_SCND01000468.1:0-3926 GCF_005503585.1 Pseudomonas sp. 2VD | reverse complement strand
GAAGATCGAGGGGCTGTTGCGGACCATGTACGATCCGCGCATCAGCTTGACCAACGATGTCTCCGCGCAGTTGCAGGAGCATTTCGGCGACACCCTCTACAGCACCGTCATCCCGCGTAACGTGCGCCTCGCCGAAGCCCCCAGCTTCGGCATGCCGGCGCTGGTTTACGACAAGCAATCCCGCGGCGCCATCGCCTACCTGGCGCTGGCCGGCGAGCTGGTCCGCCGCCAGCGCGCCAAAGGCCGCGCCGCAACCGCATAAGGAACCCGCATGGCAGCCAAGAAACGTGGACTGGGACGCGGGCTCGATGCCCTGCTGGGCGGCTCGAGTCCCGCCAAACTGCAGGAAGAAGCCGTACAGGCCGACCGCCGCGAGTTGCAGCAGATCCCCCTCGACCTGATGCAGCGCGGCAAGTACCAGCCGCGTCGCGACATGGACCCTCAGGCGCTGGAGGAACTGGCGCAGTCGATCAAGGCCCAGGGCGTGATGCAGCCCATCGTGGTGCGGCCGATCGCCAATGGCCGCTACGAGATCATCGCCGGCGAGCGGCGCTGGCGGGCCAGCCAGCAGGCCGGACTGGAAAAGATCCCGGCGCTGGTGCGCGACGTGCCGGACGAAGCGGCCATCGCCATGGCGCTGATCGAGAACATCCAGCGCGAGGACCTCAATCCGATCGAGGAAGCCGCTGCCCTGCAACGCCTGCAGCAGGAGTTCCAGCTGACCCAGCAGCAGGTCGCGGAAGCGGTCGGCAAGTCGCGCGCGACCATTACCAACCTGCTGCGCCTGATCGGCCTGCCGGAAGAGATCAAGACCCTGCTTTCCCATGGCGACCTGGAAATGGGCCATGCCCGTGCGCTCCTCGGTCTGCCGGCAGAACGGCAGGTGGAAGGGGCGCGACATGTTGTCGCACATGGGCTGACCGTACGTCAGACCGAAGCCCTGGTTCGGCAGTGGACGCATGCCCCGGGCAAGCCTGCGGGACCGGTCAAGAGCGACCCGGACATCGCCCGCCTGGAACAGCGCCTGGCCGAGCGCCTGGGCGCTTCGGTGCAGATCCGGCATGGTCAGAAGGGCAAGGGACAGCTGGTCATCCGCTACAGCTCCCTGGATGAACTGCAGGGCGTTCTCGCCCACATCCGTTGACACACTTTGGGTTGTAGCGGGTAGTCGGAAATCACTACCAGCCAGTTGAACAGGGGGGACTCCCCCCCTATACTCTGCGCGCTATTTTGTGGGCACTTTTTATGCCAAGTCGTTGATTTGGCAGTGCCGACACCAGAAGACTGAGAGCGCGATGGAGTCCCGCATGCCAAGTCGCCTGCCGGCATTCAGATTGCTGCTCGTCCAACTGGTAGTAGTGCTTGTTGCTGCGATCTCCCTGTGGATTTCTTGGGGACCGGTAGCCGGATATTCCGGACTGCTGGGAGGGATGATCGCCTGGTTGCCGAATTGTTATTTCGCCTTCAAGGCGTTCCGTTTCAGCGGAGCGCGGGCTGCCCGGGAAATCGTTCGCTCTTTCTATGCGGGCGAAGCCGGGAAACTGATTCTGACGGCGGTGCTCTTCGCACTGGCGTTCGCAGGCGTGAAGCCACTGATGGCGCCGGCTCTGTTCGGTGTCTATCTGCTGACCCTGATGGTCAGCTGGTGCGCACCCCTGCTGATGGGAAAAACATTTACAAGACCTTAGAGCGATTGAGGCAAACATGGCAGCAGAAACCGCTTCGGGTTACATCCAGCACCACTTGCAGAACCTGACCTTCGGGCGTCTGCCTAATGGTGATTGGGGGTTCGCCCACACCGCCGAGCAAGCCAAGGAAATGGGCTTCTGGGCATTCCACGTAGACACCCTGGGCTGGTCGGTACTGCTCGGCGTGGTGTTCCTGTTCATCTTCCGCCTGGCAGCCAAGAAGGCCACCAGCGGCCAGCCGGGTGGACTGCAGAACTTCGTCGAGGTGATGGTCGAGTTCGTCGACACCAGCGTCAAGGACACCTTCCACGGGCGCAACCCGTTGATCGCGCCCCTGGCCCTGACCGTGTTCGTCTGGATCTTCCTGCTCAACCTGATCGACCTGGTACCGGTGGACTACCTGCCGATGCTGGCCGCGAAGATCACCGGCGACGAGCACCTGTTCTTCCGCGCGGTGGCCACCACCGACCCGAACGCCACCCTCGGCCTGTCGATCTCGGTGTTCGCCCTGATCATCTTCTACAGCATCAAGGTCAAGGGCATCGGCGGCTTCCTCGGTGAACTGACCCTGCACCCCTTCAGCAGCAAGAACATCGTCGTTCAGATCCTGCTGATTCCGGTGAACTTCCTGCTCGAGTTCGTGACCCTGATCGCCAAGCCGGTTTCGCTGGCGCTGCGTCTGTTCGGCAACATGTATGCCGGCGAACTGATCTTCATTCTGATCGCCGTCATGTTCGGTAGCGGAATGTTCCTGCTGAGTGCCCTGGGCGTAGCCCTGAACTGGGCGTGGGCTGTGTTCCACATCCTGATCATCACCCTGCAGGCCTTCATCTTCATGATGCTGACCATCGTCTACCTGTCGATGGCGCACGAAGACAACCATTAATCGATTCGCTTCAACCTTTAACCAACACGACAAAAAGTCGGGAGGAAAAATGGAAACTGTAGTTGGACTGACTGCTATCGCCGTTGCTCTGCTGATTGGCCTGGGTGCCCTGGGTACCGCCATCGGTTTCGGTCTGCTGGGTGGCAAGTTCCTGGAAGGCGCAGCTCGTCAGCCTGAAATGGTTCCGATGCTGCAGGTGAAAATGTTCATCGTCGCCGGCCTGCTGGACGCCGTGACCATGATCGGTGTGGGTATCGCCCTGTTCTTCACCTTCGCGAATCCCTTCGTTGGTCAAATCGCCGGCTAATCACTCGAATCATTCGATTTGAGTGTTTGACGGACAACGAACGAGCGAGGTGTTGGCGTGAACATTAATGCAACCCTGATTGGCCAGTCCGTTGCGTTCTTCATCTTTGTGCTGTTCTGCATGAAGTTCGTGTGGCCTCCGGTCATCGCGGCTCTGCAAGAGCGTCAGAAGAAGATCGCTGACGGCCTGGACGCTGCCAACCGCGCGGCTCGTGATCTGGAGCTGGCTCATGAGAAAGCGGGCCAGCAACTGCGCGAAGCCAAGGCTCAGGCAGCCGAAATCGTCGAACAGGCGAAGAAACGCGCTAACCAGATCGTCGATGAAGCCCGCGACCAGGCCCGTACCGAAGGCGAACGCCTGAAGGCCCAGGCCCAAGCGGAAATCGAACAGGAACTGAACAGCGTCAAGGACGCCCTGCGTGCCCAAGTGGGTGCCCTGGCCGTCACCGGCGCAGAGAAGATCCTGGGTGCTTCGATCGACGCAAACGCGCACGAGCAGCTGGTTTCCAAACTGGCAGCCGAGATCTAAGCGAGGGCGCTATGGCAGAACTGACCACGTTGGCTCGTCCCTACGCAAAGGCGGCTTTCGAGTACGCCCAGGCTCATCAGCAACTGGCCGATTGGTCGGCTGCGCTGGGTGTGCTGGCCGCAGTGTCGCAGGACGACACCGTGCGCCAGCTGCTCAAAGAGCCTCAGCTGACCTCTTCGGCCAAGGCCCAGAGCCTGATCGATGTGTGCGGCGACAAGCTGAATGCACCAGCCCAGAACTTCGTCCGGACTGTGGCTGAGAACAAGCGGCTCGAACTGCTGCCGACCATCGCTGAGATGTACGAGCAGTTGAAGGCCGAGCAGGAAAAGTCGGTCGAGGTAGAAGTCACCAGTGCCTTCACCTTGAGCAAAGAACAGCAGGACAAACTCGCCAAGGCTCTCAGCGCCCGGCTCAGTCGCGAAGTGCGGCTACATGCGTCGGAAGACGCGAGCCTGATCGGCGGCGTGATCATTCGCGCCGGTGACTTGGTAATCTGTCGCTTATCCACATCCCCGAC
>NZ_SCND01000467.1:0-3957 GCF_005503585.1 Pseudomonas sp. 2VD | reverse complement strand
GTGCCGGACGCAGCGGAAACCGGTTTCGGCTATATCGAGCTGGGCGACCGGCTGGACGAGCAGGGGGCGGCCAAGGTGCGCCGCTTCGTCGAGAAACCCGATGAGGAAACCGCCCGCCGCTACGTGGAAAGTGGCGGTTTCCTGTGGAATTCCGGGATGTTCTGTTTCACGGCCTCGACCCTGGTCGACGAAGCGGCGCACCTTGGCCGCCCCCTGCTCGTCCAGCCGGTCGCCCAGCTCGATATAGCCGAAACCGGTTTCCGCTGCGTCCGGCACCACGCCGAAGGTAACCAGGTGCCCGGCGACGGCGAGACGCGCGGCATGCCCCACCGCCTCGCGGAAGGCCTCCTCGTTGCGGATCAGGTGATCCGCCGGCATCACCACCAGTACCGCCGCGTCGCCATGTTCGGCTTGCAGCGCCAGGGCGGCGACGGCAATCGCCGGAGCGGTGTTGCGCCCGGTCGGTTCGAGGATGAAATGTCCTCGGTGCCGCCCCAGGCGGGCTGCCTGGAACTGGTCCTTGCTCTGGAAGTAATGCTCGCGGTTGGTCACCGTGACGATTTCGCCATGCCCGGCCAGGAGCCCGGCGGCACGTCGGTAGGTCTTGCCCAGCAGGGTCTGGCCATCGGGCAGGCGCATGAACGGCTTCGGCTGTCCTTCACGCGACACCGGCCACAGGCGGGTACCGGCGCCGCCGGAAAGCACCACGGGAATCAGCATGGCTTACTCCCGGGAAACGCGTCGCAGGTCCGCCTCGACCATCATCCGGATCAGCTCGTCCAGGCTGGTCCTGGGCTTCCAGCCGAGCACACGCTGGGCCTTGGCCGGATTACCCAGCAGCACGTCGACCTCGGCGGGCCGGAAGAACGCCGGGTCGATCTTGAGGAAGTCGCGGTAGTCCAGGCCCACATGCTCGAAAGCGATCTGGCACATGTCGCGCACGGTGGTAGTGACACCGGTGGCCACCACGTAGTCGTCGGCCTTGTCCTGCTGCAACATCAGCCACATGGCTTCGACGTAGTCCCCGGCAAAGCCCCAGTCGCGCTTGGCGTCGACGTTGCCCAGGCGCAATTCCTGCTGCTTGCCGAGCTTGATGCGGGCCACCGCGTCGGTAACCTTGCGCGTGACGAACTCGATGCCGCGCAGCGGCGATTCGTGGTTGAACAGGATGCCGCTGGAGGCGTGCAGGCCGAAGCTCTCGCGATAGTTGACGGTGATCCAGTGGCCATAGAGCTTGGCCACGCCGTAGGGGCTGCGCGGGTAGAACGGCGTGTTCTCGTCCTGGCGCTCGGCCTGGATCAGGCCGAACATCTCGCTGGTGGAGGCCTGGTAGAAGCGCGTTTCCGGGCTGAACTGGCGGATCGCCTCGAGCAGGTGGGTCACGCCCAGGCCGTCGACGACGCCGGTGGTCACCGGCTGGTTCCAGGAAGCCCCGACGAAGCTCTGTGCCGCCAGGTTGTAGACCTCCTGCGGCTGCGCCTTGATCACCGCGCGCTGCACCGAACAGGCATCGGCCATGTCGCCGTCCTCGTACTGGATATCGCCTTCGATCCCCAGTTCGCGCAGGCGCCAGCGCGTGTCGCTGCTGCGCCGCGCCACCAGGCCGTGGACCCGGTAGCCCTTCTCCAGCAGCAGCTTGGCCAGGTACGCTCCATCCTGACCGGTGATCCCAGTTACCAGTGCACTTCTTGTCATTCTTCTCGTACCCGTGACTCCCAGTCGGACAGGATCGCCCGCAGGGACTGTTTTATGGTTATTTCAGGCTTCCAGCCCGTGGCGTCGTGCAGTCGCGCATGGCTGCCGCGAACCCGACGCTGTTCCGCCCGGCGCATCCGGGCAGGGTCCTGAACGATTTCCAGTTCGACCTGGGCGATGTCCGCCAGCAGTTCGATCAGCTCGCGAATCTTCTGCTCCTGCCCGGAACAGACGTTATAGACGGCGCCCGCCTCGCCGTGGGAGAGCAGGCGCAGATAGGCTGACAGCACGTCCTGGACATCGAGGAAATCACGGCTGACGTCGATGTCCCCCACTTCCAGCCGATTGGCCTGCAAGCCTTGCTTCATCCGGGCGATCTGCCGCGCGGCGCTGGCGATCACGAAGCTGTCCTTCTGCCCCGGCCCGATATGGTTGAACGGCCGCGCCACCAGCACCCGCCAGCCTTCGGTGATACCCCACTGCAGGCACAGCGACTCGGCCGCCAGCTTGCTGACCGCATAGGGATTGCGCGGGTGGGGGATGAGTTCCTCGTGGATCGGCAACGCCGCCTCGGCCACCTGGCCGTAGACGTCGCCGGAGCTGATGTACAGGAAGGTACCGGAGAAGCCCCGCGCCTTAAGCGCCTGGAGCAGGTTCAGGGTGCCAAGGAGGTTGATCTGCAGGGTCCGCGCAGGATCGCGGAAGGCCTCCGGCACGTAGGTCTGCCCGGCCAGGTGGATGACCGCATCCGGCAGCTCCGGCCAGAGGTCGCCCAGCGAATCCGGCTCCAGCAGGTCGTAACGATGCGGTACGGGAAGGAGCGCCCACGGCGTGTGGGCCGCTGCCAGATAAGCTTGAAGATGCTTGCCTACGAAACCGGAGAGCCCGGTGACGAACAGACGCTGAGTCAAGGAGGCGGGCCTTTTATCTGATGCTACGCTCGGCGACGCTCTTCCTAGGAATACGACGCTTCATAGGTCATGCCGGATAGCGTGTTGTTCTGATTATCGCGCTCCAATCTGTGCCAAGAATGCGCCGATTTCAACCGCTTATTCGTGACCGGTAGGTTCTCACTCGAACGGCATGACGTTTTCTCCGTCAGCCTTCACGTTTTTGCGAAAGGTATGTTTAGAATGCCTCTCGATTTCGTGCTTGACTGCCTCCTGTGCTGTTGGTCGAACAGGTCGCGGTCGTGATAACAGAACAAGAACACGATGGGTCGACCAGTCCGCCGGGAAGGCTTCCGCACAACGAAGCAGCGCCTGGCCTCGCTCATCACCACCAAGCTGTCGAACGGGCAGTTTCATCACGAGATGCCATGAATTTCATCCTTTACTCGGATATCAACGAGCGCTCGATCGGCCACAACCTCGGTCGCCCCGAATACAGCTACTACTTCGTCCTCAAGGCCTACCGGCCAATCCTCGAATCGCTGGGACAGGTCCACCTGGTACAGAGCACGGACGAAGTCGACCCGCTCTACCGGCAACTGCATGAACAGGGCGAAGACTGCCTGTTCCTCTCCTTCACCCCGCCGCACAAGGCGGCGCGGGACCTGCAATGCCCGATGCTGTGCGTGGTCGCCTGGGAGTTCGAGTCGATTCCCGACGTGGCGTGGGACGGCGATCCGGCGCAGGACTGGAGCCAGGTCCTGGCCGGCCATGGCGCAGCCATCACCCTCTCCGAGCAGACTGCCCACGCGGTTCGCCGGGTGCTGGGCGAAGATTTTCCGGTGCTGGCGCTGCCGACGCCGATCTGGGAGGAGTTCGCCGCGATCCGCCAGCAAGGCGAACGGAATCCGGTCAAGTCCGCCGAGACCCTGCAACTCAAGGGCTGCGTCATCGACAGTCGCCTGCTGGGCCTTTCCGCCGACGGCCTCATCGCACCGATCAGGGAAGAGACCGAGGATGAGATCCTCGAGGTCCTCCCCGAGACGCCCGCCGAGCCCGAGCCCGAACCGGTCCCTGAGCCAGAACCAGAGCCAGAGCCGGTTCCTCTCGACTGGAGGCGCCGACTGGTCATCAGCAAGCACTACCTGCTGCTGTGGTACCGGGAAGCCGTCAGCGACCTGGTACCCATACCGGTACGCCGCTGGCTGTTCCGTCACCTGCGCCGGCCGCTGCCGCCCCCGCCAACGGCGCTGGAAACGCTGCCGGAGCCATTGCCCCAGGCCACCGAGCCGATGCCGCCCGCCGAACCCGAGCATCCGCCGGCGCTGCTGCCGGACGTCGACCAGCACCAGCAGGTCGTCGTGGACGGGGT
>NZ_SCND01000466.1:0-3979 GCF_005503585.1 Pseudomonas sp. 2VD | reverse complement strand
GAGGCGGCGATGCTCTTCGAACTGACCCGCGGCCGTCTCGAACAGCTGCAACTGCCCGCCCCCGTGCATGCCGTGCGCCTGGAGGCCCGCGAGCTGCCTCCTTTCACGCCGCAGCACCGCGAACTGTTCGACGAGCGCCCACAGCAGTATCTCGGCTGGGAACAGTTGCGAGAACGCCTGCGCGCGCGGCTGGGCGACGAGGCGGTACAGGGCCTGAGCGCCGTCGCCGAACACCGTCCGGAGCGAAGCTGGCGGCCGCACAGCTGCGACAGGGCGCAATCGCCGGCAGCCTGCGGCCTCCGCCCCGGCTGGCTGCTGGCGGAGCCACGCCCCCTCGGCGAGGCCTTGCCCACCGTGCTGGCCGGCCCGGAGCGGATCGAGTCGGGCTGGTGGGATGGCGAAGACATCCGCCGCGACTATTACCTGGTGGAAACCCGCAGCGGACAACGTGCCTGGGTCTATCGCGAGGTCGGCAGCGAAGGGCCGCTGTGGCTGCATGGCTGGTTCGCATGAGCGCCTACGCCGAACTGCATTGCCTGTCCAACTTCAGTTTCCAGCGCGGCGCCTCCAGCGCCGCGGAACTCTTCGCCCGTGCAGCGCGCCTGGGCTATCGGGCCCTGGCGATCACCGACGAATGCAGCCTGGCCGGTATCGTGCGGGCCTGGCAGGCGGCGCGGGAGCATCAGGTACAACTGATCGTCGGCAGCGAAATCCGCCTCGAACAGGGGCCCAAGCTGGTCCTCCTGGCGGAGGACCTGGAGGGCTACCAGAACCTCTGTCGCCTCATCACCCGCGGCCGGCGACAAGCCGACAAGGGCCACTACCGGCTGCTGCGCGAAGACCTGCAACAGCCGCTCGCCGGCCTGTTGGCGATCTGGTTGCCGAACGACCATGAGGACGTGCAGGCTGCCTGGCTCCGCGAACGCTTCCCCCAGCGCCTTTGGCTGGGCGTCGAGTTGCATCGCGGCGCCGATGACGATGCCCGCCTGGACAAACTGCTCGCGCTCGCCTCGCATCTCCGGCTACCGCCCGTGGCCTGCGGCGACGTCCACATGCACGCCCGCGGCAGGCGAGCCCTGCAGGACTGCATGACAGCGATCCGCAACCATCTGCCGGTCAGCGAGGCCGGCGCCTATCTCTTCCCCAACGGGGAACGCCACCTGCGTACCCTGGAGGCCCTGCAGGGTATCTACCCGCAAGCCCTGCTGGCGGAAACCCTGAAGATCGCCGAACGCTGCCGGTTCGATCTGGAACAGCTGAAATACCAGTATCCACGCGAATTGGTACCGGCCGGACACGACCCGGCGTCATGGCTCCGCCATCTCACCGAACAGGGCATCGCCAGGCGCTGGCCGAACGGCGCGAGCGCCAAGGTCCGCAAGCAGATCGAGAGAGAACTCGAGCTGATCGCCGAACTGGGCTATGAAAGCTATTTCCTCACCGTGCAGGACATCGTCGCCTTCGCCCGGGGCCGGGAAATCCTTTGCCAGGGCCGCGGCTCGGCGGCCAATTCAGCAGTGTGCTTCGCCCTCGGCATCACTGAGTTGGACCCGGACCGGACCAACCTGCTGTTCGAGCGCTTCCTTTCCCGCGAGCGCAACGAACCACCGGACATCGACGTGGATTTCGAACACGAGCGCCGCGAGGAGGTCATCCAGTACGTTTTCACACGCTACGGACGCCAGCGCGCGGCGCTGACCGCGGTGGTCAGCACCTACCACGGCGCCGGCGCGGTGCGCGACGTAGCCAAGGCCCTGGGTCTGCCGCCCGAGCAGGTCAACGTCCTGGCCAACTGCTGCGGCCGCTGGAGCGACCAGGCCCCCAGCGCCGAACGCCTGGAAGAGGCCGGCTTCGATCCGCAGAGTCCGATCCTGCGCCGGGTGCTGGCCCTGACCGGCGAGTTGATCGGTTTTCCGCGCCACCTCTCGCAGCACCCCGGCGGCTTCGTCATCTCCGAGCAGCCATTGGACACCCTGGTCCCGGTGGAGAATGCGAGCATGGCCGAACGCACGGTGATCCAGTGGGACAAGGACGATCTCGACGCGGTCGGCCTGCTCAAGGTCGACGTCCTCGCCCTGGGCATGCTCAGCGCCCTGCGCCGCAGCTTCGACCTGATCCACGCGCTGCGCGGCGGCAAGCGGTTGAGCATCGCCAGTATCCCGAGCGAAGACCCGGCTACCTACGAAATGATCAGCCGCGCCGATACCATCGGCGTGTTCCAGATCGAGTCGCGCGCCCAGATGGCCATGCTGCCACGCCTGCGCCCGCAGAAGTTCTACGACCTGGTGATCCAGGTCGCCATCGTCCGCCCAGGGCCGATCCAGGGCGACATGGTGCATCCTTACCTGCGCCGGCGAAACGGAGAAGAGCCGGTGGCCTATCCGTCAGCCGAACTGGAGGAAGTCTTCGAACGAACCCTGGGCGTCCCGTTGTTCCAGGAACAGGTCATGGAACTGGCGATCGTCGCCGCCGACTACACACCGGGCGAGGCGGACGAACTGCGTCGCTCGATGGCCGCCTGGAAGCGTCATGGCGGCCTGGAACACCACCGCGAGCGGCTGACCCGAGGCATGCTCGCCAACGGCTACGAGGCCGACTTCGCAGCGCGCATCTTCGAGCAGATCAAAGGCTTCGGCAGCTACGGTTTCCCTGAATCCCACGCCGCCAGCTTCGCCCTGCTCACCTACGCCAGCAGTTGGTTGAAACGTCACGAGCCGGCGGCCTTCGCCTGCGCCTTGATCAACAGTTGGCCGATGGGCTTCTACAGCCCCGACCAGTTGCTCCAGGACGCCCGCCGTCACGCCCTGCAGACACGCCCGGTGGATGTCCGCCACAGCGGTTGGGATTGCAGCCTGGAGTCGTTTGGCCAGGCGCAACCGGCCATACGCCTTGGCCTGCGGATGATCCGAGGCTTTCGCGAGGAGGATGCCAGGCGTATCGAGCAGGTCCGGGAGGCCGAGCCGTTCCTCGACGTGCACGATCTCGGCCGACGCGCCAGGCTCGACGCCCGGGCCCTGGAGTTGCTGGCCGATGCCGGCGCCCTGCGCGGTCTCGCCGGACACCGGCACAAGGCGCGCTGGGCCGTCGCCAGCGTCGAGCCGCAATTGCCGCTGTTCGCCGAAGGGACCGTCATCGAAGAGAGCACGGTCAGCCTGCCACTGCCTTCGCGCGGCGAGGAACTGCTGAGCGATTACGCTCTCCTCGGCACCACCCTCGGCCCGCATCCGCTGAAACTCTTGCGTGGACAGCTCAAGGCCCGCCGCTGCCGCGACTCCCGCGAACTGGCGAAACTGGGACATGGGCGACCGATACGGGTCGCCGGCCTGGTGGTCGGCCGGCAGCGCCCACAAACCGCCAGCGGCATCACCTTCATCACCCTGGAAGACGAGTTCGGCATGGTCAACGTGGTGGTCCGGCACGACCTTGCCGAACGGCAGAGGCGGCCATTCCTCGAGTCCCGGCTGCTGCAGGTGGAGGGCATCCTGGAGTCCTCCGGCGAGGTGCGCCACGTCATCGCCGGGCGCCTGCATGACCTGACCCCTCTACTCACCGGCCTGGACGTCCGCAGCCGGGATTTCCATTGAGACAAAGAAAAAGGCAGCTCGAGAGACGAGCTGCCTTGGGATGGCCAACAGGGATGGCCACGAAGGGGGGAGCGCTCAAGATACTGTTTATTCATACAGTAAATCAAGCGATTCCCTTCACCGGAAGCCATCTTTTGTCTTTCTCCTCGAAGCGAGGCTCTAACTCGCGGATCGGGATCGGTACGGCGAACGCAAGAGCGCCAGCGTCATGCGGATCCGCCCGGACTCTCGCTACGCTAGACGCGAAAGAGGACATGCCAGGAGGGGTTCGGCAAGGTGAACAGGAAGCACGCCTTTTTCCGCGCGCAAAAGCAAAACCCCCGGTCATCACTGACCAGGGGTTTTGGGATAGGAGCTTGACGATGACCTACTCTCACATGGGGAGACCCCACACT
>NZ_SCND01000465.1:0-4011 GCF_005503585.1 Pseudomonas sp. 2VD | reverse complement strand
CTTCTTGAGGAAGTTCAGCATGAGGTGGCTCCGGAAGTGGTGGCGACGCGGCGGGCGGCGCTCAGGCGCTTGACCAGGCGGGAGCCCAGGTCGCGGCAGGGGCTCTCGACGAAGCGGTAGTTGAGCTCGCTGAGTACGACGATCAGGACCAGGCTGGTGCCGAGCAGCGACAGGGGCCGCTCGCCGGCGTCCCAGCCCAGGCGGAAGCAGAGTTCGCGACTGAGATAGAACGCCGGGATGTGGATCAGGTAGATCGCATAGGAGCGCGCGCCGACCCAGACCAGCAAGCGCTTCAGCGGCCCGTTGGAGAGCAGGTAGTCGCGGTCGTAGGAGGCTATCCACACCAGCAGTCCGCACAATAGCGCGATGGCGCCGATCCGCACGGCGACCAGGCTGTACGCTTCGCTGGCCAGCACGCCCAGGGCCGCGGCCACGGCGACCAGCAGCAACGGCCCGCTCCAGGCGCGGCCCAGCAGGGTGGGGTTCCAGCGGGCATAGCCAGGCTGCAGGGAGGCGAGGGCGAGCAGTACGCCGATGGCCAGGGCGTCAGTGCGCAATACCATCAGCAGCGGTGTGCGCAGGCTGAAGAACTGGACCAGCACCAGCGCCAGCAGAGCCCAGCCCAGGTAGCGACGCAGGCAGAGGATCAGCAGCGGCAGCAGGAGGTAGAACTGTTCCTCCAGGGAAAGGCTCCAGTAGACGAAGCTGGCACCGTATTCGTAGCGGTAGAAACTGTCGGCGAAGCGGAAGTTGGCGACCTGGAGGAAACCGGCGAGGCTCGCCGCGAGGTTGGCCGACAGGCTGCCGAAGGCTCCGGAGCGGTTCAGCAGCAGGCAACAGGCCAGGATCAGCGCCAGCCACAGCCAGGCCGAGGGCAACAGGCGGAAGGCGCGGCGGATCCAGAAGTACCGCGCCTGTTCCCAGAATGCCTGGCGTGTGGGCGCCTCGCGCAGTTGCGGGATGAGGGTGCGGGCGATGACGAAGCCGGAGATGGCGAAGAACAGGTCCACGCCCCACCAGAACTGGACGCGCTGGTTGATGCCGTCCAGCAGTGCCGGGGAGCCGCTGAACAGGTTGCTGTGCAGATGGTGGAATACCACGCCGAGTACGGCCAGCCCGCGCAACAGTTCGATGTCGAGGATGCGTTTGCCGCTCATGTCCGCGACGGTCCGGGGTCGAGCGGCTTGCGCGCGATGATCACCTGGCTCTTGGGCATGAAATGGTCGAGCAGGTGCTTGATCTCCAGGCCGTCGGGACGGGCCAGGAGGTTTTCCCAGAGCCGTGCCCAGTCTTCCATCAGCGCCGGGTAGGGCGGCTGGATACGGTCGCGGACGGCGCCGCCGAGCTCACGGCCGGCGGCCCGTTCGCTGGCCCAGAAGAAGATCATGCCCATCACCCAGAAGAAGCCGCTGGCCTGGCGGTGCTCGATGACCAGCCCGGCGTCCTGCACCAGGCGCGCGAAGTCGTCGCGGGAGAAGATGTGGATGTGGTTGGGCGCCCGGAAGTAGTCGGCCGGGGCGATGCCCTGCTGCAGGTGTTCGCCGACCGGGTCCGGCACGCTCAGCAGGTACTGCGCGCCAGGGCGCCCGAGACGCACGAGTTCGGCCATCACCCGCGCTGGGTTGGCCACGTGTTCGAGCACTTCCATGCACACCAGCTTGTCGGCGCAGGCGTCGCGCAGCGGCAGCGGGTCGCTGTCGCTGACCAGGCCGGTGAAGGGCCGCCGGGCCACCGCCTCGACCTGCTGCGCCAGGCTCCGCACCTTGTCCTCCTCGCTGTCGGTGAAGATCACCGAAGCGCCCTGGCGGGCGGCGAAGAGGGTGGCGACGCCTTCGCCGCAGCCGAGATCGAGCAGGGTGTCCTGGGCGCCGATGGCGAAGCCGGCGAGCAGTTCGCCGGTTTCGCTGCGGAACCAGCCATCCAGCACCGCATCGCGCAGACCGCACATGCGTGGCGACACCGGTTCGCTCGCCGCAGCGGGACGGGAACGCCAGCGTTGGAGCAGGGCGCGGATCATGCCGGGATGCTTTGCAAGTCGGCGGGGTCGCCTTGTGCCGCTTCGTCGAGGAAGCGACGCAGGCGCTCCACGGCCAGCTTGCGGCTGCAGAAGCGTTCGAGGCTGGCGCTGGCATGCGCGGACATGCGTGCGTAGCGCTCCGGTTCCTGGCGAGCGACCTCGAAACTGGCCCGGTAGGCCCGGCACAGCGACTCCCAGTCGGTGATGTAGCGCAGCGTGCGGTAGGCCGCACGCGGGTCGTGGGGCCAGGCGGTGGCTTCTTCCGAGGAGTCGACGATGAAGGCGTTGTCGGCGTCGATGTAGTCGATCATCGCGGTATTGCGCGGAGCCACGGCCGGCTTGCCGCTGGACATGAATTCCATCAGCGGCAGGCATTGGCCTTCGCCGTAGGAGGTGTTCACCACGTAGCTGGTGGCCTCGACCAGCCGCTCGTAGTCCGGGTCGGCGAGGTAGCCGTGGATCAGCACGATGCGGCAGCGGTAGGACTGGTTCTTGTACAGATGGTGAAGCATGTCGGCCAGCGCTTCGCCGACGTTGTGGTGGGTCAGTTTCAGCACCAGGGTGGCGTCGGGCTCGTCGCGGAAGGTGGCGCAGAACGCGCTGATCATGTCCTGCCAGTTCTTGCGCCCGTCGTAGGGGTTGAACACCGAGGTGTAGATGACCCCGTCGAGGCTCAGCTCGACCTGTTTCGCCGCGCGGTCCGGCAGGGCCAGGACCTCCGCCGAGGGCTCGGGGTCGGCATGGACGGCCAGGTCCAGCTGGCGGCTGTCCACCAGCAGGCCGTCCAGGCGCAGGCGCACATCCCGGGCTTCGGGACGGCCCGCCTGCTGCGAGGCGCGGTTGGCGAAGCGATCCCAGACCGGCGCCGGCACGCTCAGTACCGGGTAGTCGCGACCCATGGCGGCGCGCACCACGTCGACCGTGAAGCTGGAGTGGGTGATGGCCCGTCCGCTGTGGCGCAGCACGTGTCGCCAGTCGTGGCGCGGTTCGCCGTGCCAGGTTTCGCTGGGCAGGGTGCTGAACTCCCAGGCGAACACCGGGATGGTTGGGCAGGCATGGTGGATCGGCGTGCGATGGGGCGGCGAGAAGGAGAGGAAGACGCAGGGTTCGCCGCGCTTGCGGCAGTCGTGGTAGAGGCGGTCCACCAGTTCGTCGGGATCGCTGACTTCGACCACCTGGCCGATCTCTTCCAGCAGCGGACGGAATTCCTTGAGGACGAAGTAATAGCTGTACTCCGGGCGCCCGAGGTTCTGCCGGATGGTGGTCTTGTTGGTCTCGGAGTGGATGATGATCAGCATGGAACGTTGCCTGTGGCGGTGGCCGCCAGTTCGACGCCGGGCGCAGGGGGTGCCTTGCGAGCGGAAAGGAAGGGTTCCAGGCGCTGGCGGACCACGTCGCCGGCGCAGTAGCCGCGCATGCGTTGGTTGGCCGCGGTGGACAGCTGCCGATAGCGCTCCGGCTGTTCCCGGGCCACCCGGTAGCTCTCCAGGTAGGCCTCCTTCAGGGACTCCCAGCTCGGCCGGTAGCGCCGGGTGCTGTACAACCGGCGCGAATCCTGCGGCCAGGCCGCGGGCTCCTGGCTGGAGCGGACCACGAAGCCCACCTGGGCGTCCATGTAGTCGGCCATCGCCGAATGGTCCGGAGCGATCGCCGGGGTGCCGCAGGACATGAACTCCATCAGCGGCAGGCACAGGCCTTCGCAGCGCGAGGCGTTCACGTAGTAGCTGGCGGCTCCGTACAGACGGGCGTACTCCGCGGCGTCGAGATAGCCGTGCAGGGCGATGACCCGGCAGGCGAACGGCGACAGTTGGGAAAGCAGGGTGAGCAGTTCGACGTGGTAGGTCGTCAGGTCGCTCTGGGTCATCTTCAGCACCAGCGTGGCATCGCTGGTGTCGCGGAATGCCCAGCAGAAGGCGGTGATCAGCTGATGCCAGTTCTTGCGCCCGTCCAGCGGATTGAACACCGAGACGTAGACCACCCCGTCCACGACGACC
>NZ_SCND01000464.1:0-4028 GCF_005503585.1 Pseudomonas sp. 2VD | reverse complement strand
GCGTATGGTCGAGCGCCTCCTGGCGGCCGCGCGCGGCATGGATGAACAGCTCCATCTGCTCGCGCACGCTGGGCTGGCCGATGTAGTCGGCCAGCTTCAGCGGGCGAATGGCGCGGTCCAGCTGCTCATCGCGTTCGCGACCGGAAACGGCGGATATGAGGCGATCAGGCTCGATCATCGGGCGCCACCTAGACCATGCCCTTCAGGGCCTGGCGGATCATTTCTTCGCTGGACAAATCCTCTCCCGGTACGGCTGCGACGGCACGACTGGCTTCCTGTGGCTTGAAGCCGAGGGCGATCAGCGCGCTGACTGCATCGGCCTCGGCGCTTGAGACTGTAGCGCTGGCACGGGGTTCCATCACCAACGGTGCAATCGTGGGCATGTTTTCCCAAGCCTTGAAGCGGTCCTTCAACTCCACAAGCAGGCGCTCGGCGGTCTTCTTGCCAACACCGGGGATCTTCACCAGGGTGGAGGTGTCCTGTGCCTGGACGCAACGCACCAGTTCGTCCACTTCCAGGCCCGACATCAGCGCCAGAGCCAGTTTCGGACCCACGCCGTTGAGCCGGATCAGCTCACGGAACAGCTCTCGCTCGCGCTTTTCGGCGAAGCCATAGAGCAAGTGCGCATCCTCACGCACAACCAGATGGGTATGCAAGGTCACCGGCTCGCCTACCGAAGGCAACCGATAGAGGGTCGTCATCGGCACTTCCACTTCATAGCCGACGCCATTCACATCGAGGATCAGGTGCGGCGGCTGTTTCTCCGCCAGGGTGCCACGCAAGCGTCCGATCACGAAGAGCTTTCCTTATTCAAAGACGCAGGCGCCCGCCACGTCGGCGTGCGCCCACCAGGCCATGGGGGACCAGACTCTGTTGGGTATGGGCATGACACAGGGCGATGGCCAGGGCATCGGAGGCATCGATCTGCGGTTTCTGGGTCAGCTTCAACAGATGCATGACCATCATCTGCACCTGCTGCTTGTCTGCACCGCCGGTCCCCACGACTGCCTGCTTGACCTGCGAGGCGGTGTACTCCGCCACGCTCAACCCCTCCTCCATCGCCGCGACGATGGCCGCCCCCCGCGCCTGCCCCAGCTTCAGGGCCGAATCGGCGTTGCGCGCCATGAACACCTGCTCGATGCTCAGGGCCGTCGGGCCATGGGTGCGGATCACCTCGCGGACGCTGCGAAACACCACGTGCAGACGCTCGTGCAAGGGGCCATTACCGGTCCGTATACATCCGGACGCCACGTATTCGCAACCGCGCGCCGTTTCCCGCACCACGCCGAAGCCGGTGATGCGCGAGCCCGGGTCAATCCCTAGAATCAAAGTCATAAGCTGGATACTAAAAGCCGGAAGCGGGGTTCGAACGCATCAAGCGTACCCCACTTCCGGCTTCGCGTTATCGCTCCGATCGGCTCAGCCGAGCTGCGCCATCACGTCGTCCGGGATATCGGCATTGGAATAGACGTTCTGCACGTCGTCCAGGTCCTCGAGCATGTCGATCAGCTTGAGCACCTTCTGCGCGGTTTCCAGGTCCAGGGTCGCGGTGGTCGAAGGGATCATGGTGACTTCGGCTTCGTCGCCCTTGAATCCGGCGGCGGCCAGCGCCTCGTTCACCGAAATGAAGTCGGCGAAGGTGGTGAACACGTCGATGGAGCCATCGTCGTTGACTACCACGTCATCGGCGCCAGCCTCCAGGGCCGCGTCCATCAGCGCTTCCTCGTCCACGCCGGGAGCGAAGCTGATCTGTCCCTTGCGCTCGAACATGTAGGCGACCGAACCATCGGTACCCAGGTTGCCGCCACACTTGCTGAAGGCATGACGCACTTCCGCAGCGGTACGGTTGCGGTTGTCGGTCATCGCCTCGACGATGATCGCTACGCCGCTCGGCGCATAGCCTTCATAGGAAAGCTCGACCATGTTGTCGGCATCGTTGGAGCCGACGCCGCGCGCAATGGCACGATCGATGGTATCGCGGGTCATGTTGGCGGTCAGCGCCTTGTCCACGGCCAGGCGCAGACGCGGGTTGTCCGCCGGTACGCCGCCGCCCTGCCTTGCAGCGACGGTCAGCTCACGGATCAGCTTGGTGAATATCTTGCCTTTCTTGGCATCTTGCCGCTCTTTGCGGTGCTTGATGTTGGCCCATTTAGAATGACCAGCCATAACTCACTCCGTATTGCTCTCTCGGCAGGAGGCGCCGCAAGCGGCGCCACCGCGGGTTGATTCGAATCACTCGGCCTTCGGCTGCTCGCGCAGGCGAATGTGCAGCTCGCGCAGGGCCTTGCCGTCCACGGAACCCGGTGCCTGGGTCATGACGTCGCCAGCGCTCTGGGTCTTCGGGAAAGCGATCACTTCGCGGATCGACGATGCACCGGTCATCAGCATGACCAGGCGATCCAGGCCGAAGGCCAGGCCGCCATGCGGCGGCGCACCGTACTTGAGCGCGTCGAGCAGGAAGCCGAACTTCTCTTCCTGCTCCGCCTCGTCGATGCCCAGCACGCGGAACACCGCCTGCTGCATGGACTTGTCGTGGATGCGGATGGAACCGCCACCCAGCTCGGTGCCGTTGAGCACCATGTCGTAGGCGCGGGAAAGCGCCGCGCCCGGATTGGCCTCA
Organism: Pseudomonas sp. 2VD; assembly: GCF_005503585.1. Lineage (NCBI taxonomy): Bacteria > Pseudomonadati > Pseudomonadota > Gammaproteobacteria > Pseudomonadales > Pseudomonadaceae > Pseudomonas > Pseudomonas sp. 2VD. The sequence continues at coordinate 1,408 of NZ_SCND01000464.1, read as the reverse complement.
AGCTCGGCCGGGGTGCACTTGGGCGAGGTGAACGGGTGGTGCAGCGCGGACAGCGAGCCGTCGTCGTTCTCCTCGAACATCGGGAAGTCCACGACCCACATGGGCGCCCATTCCCGGGTGAGCAGCTTGAGGTCATGGCCGACCTTGATACGCAGCGCGCCCAGGGCATCGCAAACGATCTTGGCCTTGTCGGCGCCGAAGAACACGATGTCCCCGTCGACCGCGCCAACGCGATCGAGGATCACGTTCAGGTTGGCCTCGGGGATGAACTTCACGATCGGCGACTGCAGGCCTTCCACGCCCTTGGCGCGCTCGTTGACCTTGATGTAGGCCAGGCCCTTGGCACCATAGATGCCGACGAACTTGGTGTAGTCGTCGATCTGGCTGCGCGGCATGGAGGCGGCGCCCGGTACACGCAGGGCGGCGACACGCCCCTTCGGATCGTTGGCCGGACCGGAGAAGACCTTGAACTCCACTTCCTTCAACTGGTCGGCGACGTCCACCAACTCCAGCGGGATGCGCAGGTCGGGCTTGTCCGAACCGTAGCGGCGCATGGCCTCTTCGAACGGCATGTGCGGGAACTCGTCGAACTCGACGTCCAGCACTTCCTTGAACAGCTGGCGCACCATCTTCTCGGTGATGCCGATGATGTCGCTCTCGTCGAGGAAGCTGGTCTCGATGTCGATCTGGGTGAATTCCGGCTGGCGGTCGGCACGCAGGTCCTCGTCACGGAAGCACTTGGCGATCTGGTAGTAGCGATCGAAGCCGGCGACCATCAGCAGTTGCTTGAACAGCTGCGGCGACTGCGGCAGGGCGAAGAAGTGGCCCGGGTAGGTACGGCTCGGCACCAGGTAGTCGCGCGCGCCTTCCGGCGTCGGCCGGCCGAGGATCGGGGTCTCGACGTCGAGGAAGCCGTTGTCGTCCAGGTAGCGGCGAATGCTGCTGGTGATGCGCGCGCGCAGCTTCAGCTTGGCAGCCATCTCCGGACGACGCAGGTCGATGAAGCGGTAGCGCAGGCGGGTTTCCTCGCCCACATCGGAATATTCATCCAACGGGAACGGCGGAGTCTCGGCCTGGTTCAGCACTTCCAGTTCGTAGCCCAGTACCTCGATGGAGCCAGACGCCATGTTCGGGTTGCGCGCACCTTCAGGGCGCAGGCGCACCTTGCCGGTGATCTTCACCACGAACTCGCTGCGCACCCGGTCGGCCTTGGCGAAGGTTTCCGCACGGTCCGGATCGAACACCACCTGGGCCAGCCCCTCGCGATCGCGCACATCGAGGAAGATCACTCCACCATGGTCGCGGCGGCGGTGAACCCAACCGCAAAGGGTGACTTCCTGGCCGTCCAGGCTCTCGTTCAGTTGGCCGCAATAGTGGCTGCGCATCATGGTGTGGTTCGCTTCTCGTA
>NZ_SCND01000463.1:0-4040 GCF_005503585.1 Pseudomonas sp. 2VD | reverse complement strand
GCTCCTGGAATACCTGTTCCTGCGCGCCGCACTGCGCCGCGGCATCCGCGGCAAGGCCCTGCCCGAGCGCGGCCTGCGCAGCCAGGTCACGGTGGACCCGAAGCACCTCGAGCGCTACCGCCAGGTCTGCGGCTTCCGCGACGACGGCCTGCTGCCGCCGACCTACCCGCACATCCTCGCCTTCCCGCTGCAGATGGCGCTGCTCACCGACAAGCGCTTCCCCTTCCCGCTGCTCGGCCTGGTCCACCTGGAGAACCGCATCGACGTGCTGCGCGCGCTCGGCGGCCTCGGCCCGTTCACCGTGAGCGTCGCGGTGGAAAACCTGCAACCGCACGACAAGGGCGCCACCTTCAGCATCGTCACCCGCCTGGAAGACCAGCTTGGCCTGCTCTGGGTCGGCGACAGCAAGGTGCTCTGCCGCGGCGTCAAGGTGCCCGGCGAAATTCCGCCGAAAGCCGAGCAGGAGCCGCTGCCGCTGGAGCCGGTCGACAACTGGAAGGCGCCCGCCGACATCGGCCGGCGCTATGCCCGTGCCGCCGGCGACTACAACCCGATCCACCTGTCGGCGCCCAGCGCCAAGCTGTTCGGCTTTCCCCGCGCCATCGCCCACGGCCTGTGGAACAAGGCTCGCAGCCTGGCCGCCCTCGGCGAGCGACTGCCAGCCTCGGGCTATCGGGTCGAGGTGCGCTTCCAGAAGCCAGTGCTGCTGCCGGCCAGCCTCACCCTCCTGGCCAGCGCGGCGGCGGCGGACGGCCAGTTCAGCCTGCGCGGCAAGGACGACCTGCCGCACATGGCCGGGCATTGGAGCCGGCTACAGGGCTGACGCCGGTCCGCCATGCCTTGAAGCTTCGGGCGCAAAGCCCGAAGCTATGCGGCTGCTTACCGCCACCGCGAAGAATCCCCCATGGACCTGCACGAACTCACCGCGCGCCTGCACGCCATCCGCGACCGCAACGACTGGCGCCAATTCCACAGCCCGAAGAACCTGGCCATGGCCGCCAGCGTCGAGATGGCCGAACTGGTGGAGATCTTCCAGTGGCTGACGGAAGACCAGTCGCGCACGCTGTCGGCCGAGCAGCTCGAACACGCTGGCCAGGAAGTTGGCGACATCGTCCTTTATCTGCTGCTGTTCTGCGGGGAAACCGGCCTCGACCTGGAACAGGTGGTGCGCGCCAAGCTGGCCGACTGCGAACGGCGCTTCCTGCCATGAGCGACCGCCATTTCGACGAACTGGCGACGCGCTTCGCCGAAAAGATCTATGGCGGCGCCAAGGGTGCGATCCGCCTCGCGGTACTCCAGGCCGACCTCGCCGAGGCCCTCCCGGAGCGACCTCTGCGGGTCCTCGACATCGGCGCCGGGCTCGGCCACATGTCGCTCTGGCTGGCCGCTCGCGGCCACCGCGTAACCCTCGCCGAGCCAGCGCAACCCATGCTCGACGGCGCCCGCCAGCGCTTCGCCGAAGCCGGGCAGGCCGCCGAATTCATCCAGGCGCCCTGGCAGGAACTGCTCGGCCAGCTCACCGAGCCCTACGACCTGGTGCTCTGCCACGCCGTGCTCGAGTGGCTGGCCGAACCCCATGCGATCCTGCCGGTGCTGCACCAACTCTGCGCACCCGGCGGCTGGCTGTCGCTGGCCTTCTACAATCGCGACGCGCTGATCTACCGCAACCTGCTCAAGGGCCACTTCCGCAAGCTGCGCAAGGAACGCTTCGCTGGCGAGGGGCAGAGCCTGACCCCGCAGCGCCCGCTCGACCCGCGCGAGCTGGAACAGGCGCTGGCAGCGCGTTGGCGCATCGAGGCGCGCAGCGGCGTGCGGGTGTTCCACGACTACATGCCGAGCGAGTTCCAGGCCAAGGCCGAACGGCTCGACCTGGTGGAAATGGAACTGGCCTACCGCCGCCACCCGGCCTTTGCCGGGCTTGGCCGCTACCTGCACTGGCTGTGCCGCCCGCAATGAAAGGCGCAGAATGCAGTCTGAGCCTGCAAGGGCCGCCGACGTAGCGCGGCCACGGAGCGTCGAGCATGCAATCGCGACTGTTGATCCTGCCGTTACTCGCCAGCCTGGCCGCCCTCGGTGCCTGCCAGGGCGACAATCCCTACCGTGCCAGCTCCCTGCCCTACCCGCCGCAGCCGGCCGCCGCGGCCAATCCCGGCCTCGATCCCGGGGCCTATCCGGCGGCGCCGCGCGACTACGCCCGCTACCGTAGCTGGAGCTGGGCCGCCGCCGGGGTCAGCGGCTTTCCCCAGGGCCTGGACGACAACCAGTTGCGCGACGCCGTCAGCCAGCAGCTCGACCAGCGCGGCCTGCGCCCGGCGCGGCCGGGCAGCGCGGCCGACCTGCAGGTCAGCGCGTTCCTGCGCAACGAACTGCGCACCCGCCAGGTCACCGACTACTACGGCGGCTACTACGGCAACTACGGCGGCTGGCGCGATCCCTGGTACGGCTATGGCGCCAGCTACCCGGTGACCCGCAGCTACACCGTGCAGGTCACCGTGGTCCGCGTCGAGCTGAACGACGCCCGCAGCGGCCAGCCGGTGTGGGGCAACAGCGCCGAGTTCGACTCCGGCGACTCCGCCAGCGAACAGGCCAAGGCCCTGCGCGAAGCGGTGAAACGGGCGCTGTCGAGCTACCCGCCGGGCTGATCGGCGAGCACCCGGCGGCGGATCGCCTCCATCTTCCTGGGCGAGTTGCTCATCACCGCGTCGGCGCCCAGGGCGCGCGCGGTGCGGTAGTCCTCGGCGGTCTCGATGCCGAACATCACCACCTTCACCGGCTCGCGGCGCACGCAGTCCATCGCTTTGCGCGTCCACAACTGCGCCGCCGGCACCTTGTAGGAGGACTCACCAAGGGTGAAGCGCTCGGTCACCGTCAGTTCGCGGCGCAGCTCGATGCCCATCCAGGTGCCGCCGGCCGGCGGTGCCTCGCAGCGCTCGCCGAAGGCCAGGCCGACCAGGCGGTTGCGCGTCGCATCGCGGCTTTCGAACTGTCGCGCGCGGTCCGCGTAGCGCTGCGTCAGGTAGTCGTTGGCGGCCTTCTCGGTGGAATAGAAACGCACCCGCGACCAGGCCTTCTGCCGCTCCAGCTCGCCGGCCACGGCATCGACCAGCGGCTCCACCGGCAGCGACTTCATGTCGAGGAACACCGGCACCTGCGGCGGGATCGCCCGCAGCGCCTGGCGCAGCGTAGGAATCCGCAGCGGCTTCTGGCGGTAGGGATAGCTGCCGTCCTCGGCCTTGAACATATAGCCGGCGTTCAAGCGCGCCAGCTCGGCCAGGCTCGACTGGCCGACCGCGCCGGCGCCCTGGGTCAGGACCGCCAGGTCAGCGGGGCGATAGAGCACCGGATGGCCATCGGCGCTCAACTGCACCGACAACCATAGCGCGTCGGCGCCGTTGTCCAGCGCCTTGCGGATCGCCAGCAGGGTGTTCTCCGGGTAGTCCGCGGTGCCGGCGCGATGGGCCACCAGCAGCGGGCCCGGGCCATCCGCCGGTACCACCGAGCGTGCCTCGACGCAGCCGGTCAGCGACAGGCCCAGCAGCAGGATCGCAATACTTCGATTCATTTCATTCTCCCGTCGCGCCCTATAGGGCGGGTGCTCGCCAACGTTACTTGTGGAGACGCTTCAAACCCGCGTTTCCTCTTGCCTTTCATCCGGCGCTGAGCTTGGATGTGAACTCTGACTGGAGAAAAACCATGATCCGCCGAATCCTGCTGCTCGGCCTGCTCCTCAGCCTCGCAGCCTGCGAAACCACCCAGCTCGACCGCGACTTCGACAGCTCCCGCGACTTCGCCGCCTACCGTAGCTGGAGCTGGTCGCAACCCGCCTTCGAATACCGCCCCGACGACCCACGCATCAAGAGCGACCTCACCGAGCAACGCATCCGCGAAGCCGTCGCCCAGCAGCTCGACCAGCGCGGCCTGCGTCCGGCCCAGGGCAACGCCAGGGGCGACGTCACGGTGCGCGCCTACCTGATCGTCGACGATCGCCAGGACCAGATCACCACCAACTACGGCGGCGGTTACTGGGGCGGCTACTGGGG
>NZ_SCND01000462.1:0-4061 GCF_005503585.1 Pseudomonas sp. 2VD | reverse complement strand
GAAGTAGTCGACGAAGTCGCCAGAGAGATACAGCGACGGAATGATCCGGTGGGAAAACTCCAGCCCCTCGATGCTCCACGGCGTCACCGGAAGCATGTTCATCTGCACCTGGCGGCCGGCGTTCTGGTCTTCCTGGAGCAGGTTCAGGCTGGCCTGCAATTCGCGGTTGGCGGCTTCCAGCTTGTCGCGGTAGCGCTGGTTCTCGACCCGCAGGTAGGCCCGATCCAGGGCCCGGCGCACCGAATGCTCGAGCACCGCGAGGTCTTCCAGGGGCTTGATCAGGTAGTCGGCGGCGCCCAGACGCAAGGCTTCCACCGCATCGCTCATCACGCCGGCTCCGGAAAGCACGATGATCGGCGTTTCCGAAGCGGTCTGGCGGATGCGGCGGATCAGTTCGAGGCCGTCGATCTGCGGCATGCGCAAATCGCAAATGACCAGGTCCGGCTGTTCGCTTTCGAAGATCTGCAGGCCCTGCAGACCGTTGAGGGCCTGCAACACCTTGAAGTTGCTGTCTTCCAAGTAGGCGGCGAGGCTTTCGCGCACCACCTCGTCGTCATCGATGATCAGCAGCGTGGCACTGACTTTATGCATGGGTCATCCAGGCAAACGGCGCCGGAAACAGTGGGTCCTAGGCGCTTATTGTAAGTGACAACAGCGCGGCTACGGGGTTCGACAAGGCGCAGACGGTACTCCCATCCGTTGAGCAGTTCAAGCCGTTGACCTTTGCCGGAAAATCCGCCTTTGTCCGTCCGATCCCGTCCGCACGGTATAAACTTTGACGATAATCGCCAGGATTGCCAGTCGCCCCCCATCGCCCCGACCATGAGGATCAGCCCATGCAGCCCATCGAGCACAACTACAGCGAGAAGCGCGACTTCATCCGCATGAAGCTCGACACCCCGGTCACCATCCGCTGCGAAGGCCGCGAGTCGGTGGCCCTGTGCCGGGACCTGTCCGCCAGCGGGCTGCTGCTGGAAGCGCAAAGCGAGCTGGCTCCGGGCGACCACCTGCGGGTGAGCATCCCGTCCACCCACGAGACCCTCACCGGCCTGGAACTGGAAGCCCGCGTGGTGCGCTGCGAACGGCTCGGCCCAGGGCGGCATAGCCTGGGGCTGAGCATCGTCGCGATCCATTGAAACGACGAAAGGCGACCCAAGGGCCGCCTTTCCAGGTGTCGCACGAAGCGGGTCGACTTAGAAGTCGTCCTCCACCTCGCCGTCCTTGACCTTGAACTCGCGGTTCTGCAGGTAGGCGTTGCGGATGAAGATGTACTTGTCGCCGCTGATCAGTTTTTCCGACTTCAGCAGGTTGGCACGGGTGTCGACGGTGTTGATGCCGAACATCACGTTGCGCGCGCGTACATCGTCCATGTAGTGGTAGGGACCGACATAGATGTCCGGGATCTTCGCCGGGGCATCGCGCAGCGTGCTCGGGCCGAGGAACGGCAGCATCACGTACGGGCCGCTGCCGACGCCCCAATAGCCCAGGGTCTGGCCGAAGTCCTCGTCGTTGCGCTGCAGGCCCATCGGGGTCGCCACGTCGATCAAGCCGGCCAGACCGAAGGTGCTGTTGAACAGCAGGCGGCTGGTGTCCACACCGGCATTGTGGAACTTGGCCTGCAACAGGTTGTTGGCCAGGTTCTTCACGTCGCCGAGGTTGTTGAAGAAGTTGTGCACGCCGTCCTGAACGAAGTTCGGGGTGACCTTCTGGTAACCCTGGGCCAGCGGTTTCAGCGCATAGGTGTCCAGGGTGTCGTTGAAGGTGAAGATGGGACGGTTGATGCTTTCCCAAGGGTCTTCTTCACTGGCCGCCAGGGACAGCGTGGGTGCCAATGCGAGGCTGGCGCAAGCCAGGATTCGGGCACTACGTTCGATCCAGTTCACGCCGCGGGCGCGCATTGCTGTATCTCCTTTGCATGACTAGTCTTGGCCGCCAGCGCGGCTTCAGCGTGCGCGCAGTATATAGGCTCGCATTGAATTTGAGACTAGAAGAGTTACGAGATGGCTGACAGACAATTGCTACACACGGCCCATATCCCGGTGCGCTGGGGCGACATGGACAGCTACGGGCACGTCAACAACACCCTTTATTTCCAGTACCTGGAAGAGGCCCGGGTGGCCTGGTTCGAAACCCTCGGCGTCGACCTGGAAGGCGCTGCCGAGGGGCCGGTGGTGCTGCAAAGCCTGCACACCTACCTGAAGCCGGTGGTGCATCCGGCCACCGTGGTGGTGGAACTGTACGCCGGCAAGCTGGGCACCAGCAGCCTGGTACTGGAACATCGCCTGAGCACCCTGGAAGATCCGCAAGGCACCTATGGCGAAGGCCACTGCAAGCTGGTCTGGGTGCGCCACGCGGAAAACCGTTCGACGCCCGTGCCGGACAGCATACGCGCCGCGATCGCCTGACTCAGGCGCCCGGATAGGCCGCGTCGAGCACGATCTCCAGGGCGTCCGGGCGCCAGAACTCCTGGTCGAACTCGACCACCCTCTGCCCCTCCGCGTAACTCAGTCGCTCCAGGTACAGCGCCGGCGAACCCGGCGCCAGTTGCAGCGGCTCGGCCTGGGCCGCGTTCAGCGCGGTCGGGTGCATCGCCAGTTGGCAGCGCGTCGGCTGCAGGCCGAAACGCTCGCGCAGCAGGCTCATCAGCGAAGTATCGAGGTCGTGGTCCAGCAGGCCTGGGCACCACCCGGCATCCAGGGCGATCAGTTCGATCAGCACCGGACGCTCGTCCACCCAGCGGCGCCGTTGCAGGAAATACACCGGCGCGCTGTCCTCCAGCCCCATCCGCTTGGCCAGCCAGGCGCCGGCTGCTCGCCGCTCGGCGTGCAGCGTCTCGGTACGCGGCTGGCGTCCCTGGGCGCTGACGTATTCCATGAAGCCGGTGGTACGGGTCGGGTTGTAGCGGATCCGCGGCGGCGCGACGAACCAGCCGCGGCGGTTCTCGCGATAGACCAGGCCTTCGGTTTCCAGTTGCTGCAGGGCTTCGCGAAGGGTGATGCGGGTACACAGGAAGCGCTCGGCCAACTCCCGCTCGGAGGGAAGTTTCACCTGCAGCACGCCCTGGGCGATATCCGCGGCGAGCTGGTCGCGGATGCGCAGGTACTGACGAGATTGATCGACCGGCATGACGGCCTCGCTGATTCAGACCGGCCGATTATAACGGCAGCCCGTCGGCCTATCGCCACTGCCACGAAAACGTCACGGCAGCGTCACAAAACCCCTCTAGGCTGGCCTAGACCATTTGCCAGACGCCTTTCGCATGCCCAGCTCCGACCAACTCCCGCGCTTCACCGCCCTGCTCTTCGGACTCTCCGGCGGCCTGGTGGATTTCGGCGCCCGGACCCTGTCCCTGGCGCTGCTGCGCAGCCATCCGCATAGCCCTGCCGAACACCTCCGCGACGCCAGTCTGCTGCCCTTCGCCAAGGCACAAAGCTTCCTGTTGCGGCGCAAACCGAACAAGAGCGAGCGCCAGCGCCTGGAGCAGGCCCTCGACGAAGCCGCCGGGGAACAGGCCGAAGCCATCGCCGGTGCCGTGGCCCTGTTGGAGAGCCTGGACGAACAACGGATTCCCTATGCCTGGCAGGACGAGCTACCGGAATCGGTCTGCCAGCGCCTTGCCGCGCCGCTCGGCCGAGCGGACGCCCTGATCCCCCTCGCCGGCGCGCGCCCCTGGCCGGCCCCCGATGGCTGCTGGCAGGCCCTCGCCCGGCTGGGCATCGAGCGCCTCGACGGCTGCGTGCTGGTCAGCGCCCAACCGCGTCAACTCCAGGCCGGACTCAATGCCGGGCTATGGACCATCGGCCTGGCCGCCAGCGGGCCGTCGTGCGGCCTCTCGCCGGCCGACTGGGACGCTCTCGGACACACCGAGCGCGACCGCTTGCGTGCCGACGCCACCCTGGAACTGTACCGCCTGGGCGTGCATTCCGTGATCGATCACCTGGGCGAGCTGCAACCCTGCCTGCACGACCTCGCCGTCCGCCGCCTGAAAGGAGAAAAACCATGAGCCGCGCCCGTCACCGCTTTCTCGACGAACTGGCCGAACGCTTCGCCAGCCATGGCGC
>NZ_SCND01000461.1:0-4082 GCF_005503585.1 Pseudomonas sp. 2VD | reverse complement strand
ATCGGCGAGGAAAGCGGCCTGCTCGCCGCCGGCGCGCGCTGGTCGGTCCGGGATTTCCGCGAGCTACGGATCGTCCGCGAAGACGACCGGCTGTACTGCCAGCATCGGCACCCCGCCACGACCGGCAGCGAGAGGAGCGTTGGCGTCCCATGAGCCCGACCCTGCAAGATGCCCGGCTGCTCTGGGACTTCCTCGGCCAGGGCCGCTGCCATGTGCCCTGCGAACTGCTGGTGGTATGCGGCTCCTACGACCTGCGGGTCTGCGACCACGCCTGCGAACTGCTCGAACGCGGCCTCGCCGAACGCCTGCTGTTCACCGGCAACACCGGGCACTGGACGCGCCATCTCTGGGTCGAGCCGGAAGCCGAGCTGTTCGCCCGCCACGCCAGGGCACGCGGGGTAAGCGACAGCCTCATCGTGATCGAGCCGCGGGCGACCAACTTCGCCGAGAACATCGCCTTCGCCCGCGAGCTGTTCCCCGACCTGCGCCGCGCGACCTTCGTCACCAAGCCCAACTCGATCCGCCGCGTGGCGCTGACCCTGCCGGTCCGCTGGCCGGGGCTGGAGGGACACGTGGATGCGCCCGACTACGCATTTCCCGACGGCATCTCGAACCTGGTCGGCGTACTCGGGGTGATCGACGAGATGGTTGGCGACCTCGACCGCATCATGCGTTACCCGGCGCTGGGCTTCCAGGTCGCCTGCCCGATCCCGGCGCAGGTCATGGACGCCTGGGAACGCCTGGTGGCGCGGGGTTTCGACCGCCACCTGGTGAACCCGCCGCGCTGAGCTGACAGCTCTGTAATCTTCCCCACAGCTTGCCGACAGGCGCGCGCCGCTAGGGTGTCCGCATCGCCGCACCGCCCTGGCGGGGCCGCGACCTCCCGGCTGCGCAGGCTCGCGCAGTCCGTCCTGCCACCTGCGTGGAAACCAGCGGATGCACAGAACTTCGCGACGCACCTTCGTCAAAGGCCTCGCCGCCACCGGTCTGCTCGGCGGACTGGGTCTCTGGCGCGCCCCGGCCTGGGCCCTGGCCGGGCCGGGCCAGCAGAACCTGCTCGCCGGCGACAGTTTCGACCTGTTCATCGGCGAGACCCCGGTGAACCTCAGCGGCTCGCCGGCCACCGCCATGACCATCAACGGTTCGCTGCCCGGCCCGACCCTGCGCTGGCGCGAAGGCGACAGCGTGACCCTGCGGGTGCGCAACCGCCTCGCCGAGGACACCTCGATCCACTGGCACGGCATCATCCTGCCGGCCAACATGGATGGCGTGCCGGGCCTCAGCTTCGAGGGCATCGCTCCCGGCGGTCTCTACGAATACCGCTTCAAGGTCCGGCAGAACGGCACCTACTGGTACCACAGCCACTCGGGGCTACAGGAGCAGGCCGGGGTCTACGGCGCCCTGGTGATCGACGCCCGCGAGCCGGAACCGTTCAGCTACGACCGCGACTACGTGGTGCTGCTCAGCGACTGGTCGGACGAGAAGCCGCAGCGCATCCTCGCCAAGCTGAAGAAGCAGTCCGACTACTACAACTTCCACAAGCGCACCGTCGGCGACTTCATCGACGACGTCAGCGCCAACGGCTGGGCCGCGACCCTGGCCGACCGCAAGATGTGGGCCGAGATGAAGATGAGTCCCACCGATCTCGCCGACGTCAGCGGCTACACCTATACCTACCTGCTCAACGGACAGCCGCCGGACGGCAACTGGACCGGCCTGTTCCGCCCCGGCGAAAAGCTCCGCCTGCGCTTCGTCAACGCCTCGGCAATGAGCTATTTCGACGTCCGCATTCCCGGCCTGAAGATGACCGTGGTGGCCGCCGACGGACAGCACGTCGAGCCGGTCAGCGTCGACGAGTTGCGCATCGCCGTGGCCGAGACCTACGACGTGATCGTCGAGCCGGGCGGCGAGCGCGCCTATACCCTCTTCGCCCAGTCCATGGACCGCAGCGGCTACGCCCGCGGCACCCTGGCGCTGGCCGAAGGGCTTAGCGCGCCGGTGCCGACGCCCGATCCGCGCCCGCTGATCGGCATGGACGACATGGGCATGGGCGGCATGGACCACGGCGCCATGGGGCATGGCGCGGCGACGAGGCCCGCCAGCGAGATGGACCATTCGAAGATGTCGGGCATGGACATGAACGGCATGGACCACTCGAAGATGGCCGGCATGGACATGAGCGGCATGGACCACTCCAAGATGGCCGGCATGGACATGAACGGCATGGACCATTCCAGGATGGGCATGGGCGCCATGCCGATGCAGTCCCATCCGGCTTCGGAGGACGGCAACCCGCTGGTCGACATGCAGACCATGACGCCGACACCGAAGCTCGCCGACCCCGGCCTCGGCCTGCGCGACAACGGGCGGCGGGTGCTGACCTACGCCGACCTGCGCAGCCGCTTCGCCGACCCGGACGGCCGCGAGCCGGGGCGCACCATCGAGCTGCACCTGACCGGGCACATGGAGAAGTTCGCCTGGTCCTTCGACGGCATCAAGTTCTCCGACGCCGAGCCGCTGCGCCTGACCTACGGCGAGCGCCTGCGGATCGTCCTGGTCAACGACACCATGATGACCCACCCGATCCACCTGCATGGCATGTGGAGCGACCTGGAGGACGAGCAAGGCAACTTCCTGGTGCGCAAGCACACCATCGACATGCCGCCGGGCACCCGCCGCAGCTACCGGGTCACCGCCGACGCCCTGGGGCGCTGGGCCTACCACTGCCACCTGCTGTTCCACATGGAGATGGGCATGTTCCGCGAAGTGCGGGTAGACGAAGGAGACAACGCATGAGCCGCCAGCCGAAACCCGCCCGCCTGGCCGGCGGTGCCCTCGCCCTGGGTCTGCTGCTGGGCCTGCCGAATCCCGTCGAGGCCGCGCAGGACAATGGCATGGAGCACTCGGCCATGGACCACGGCGCGATGCCTGGCATGGACCACGGCGCCGCATCGCCCGCCCCGGCACAGCCCATGGAGCACCGGGGAATGGACCATGGCCGGATGCCGGGGATGAGCCACGCTGCGCGGCAACCTCCGGCGCAGGCCGCGTCCAGCCAGAGCCGTACGCCGATCCCGGTGCCGACCGAGGCCGACCGCCGTGCCGCCTTTCCGCCGCTGGAGGGGCACAAGGTGCACGACAGCGCGCTGAACAGCTTCTTCCTGCTCGACCAGTTGGAATACCAGGACGCCGACGACGGCAGCGCGCTGGCCTGGGACGCCAGCGGCTGGATCGGCGGCGACATCAACCGCCTATGGCTGCGCAGCGAAGGCGAACGGCTCGACGGCAAGACCGAGGACGCCGAGGTCCAGGCGCTGTTCGGGCACGCCATCGGTCCCTGGTGGGACCTGGTCGCCGGCGTGCGCCAGGATTTCAAGCCCGGCTCGCCGCAGACCTGGGCGGCGTTCGGCGTGCAGGGCCTGGCGCTCTACGACTTCGAGGCGGAAGTCACCGCCTTCCTCGGCGAGAACGGCCAGAGCGCGCTGCGCCTGGAGGGCGAGTACGACATCCTGTTGACCAACCGGCTGATCCTCCAGCCCAGCGCCGAGGTCAACCTGTACGGCAGGAACGATCCCGCCCGCGGCATCGGTTCGGGCCTTGCCGATAGCGAGCTGGGCCTGCGCCTGCGCTATGAGATCCGTCGCGAGTTCGCGCCCTACATCGGGGTGACCTGGAACCGCTCCTACGGCAACAGCGCCGACCTGGCCCGCGCCGAGGGCGAGGACGACGACGAGGCGCGCTTCGTCGCCGGTATCCGCATGTGGTTCTGAACGCGATCGCGGCCAGCCGCTAGCGGTAGCCGTCAAGCAACGGCGAATCGTCGATGAGGTCGCAGCGTTCCAGCGCTGGCAGGTTGCACGGCCGGTAGTCGGGGCATTCGTCCAGCCGCCGCTGCACCGAACGGTGCAGCTTGACCCGGGTTTCCTGCCCGACCGGTTCCAGCGGCCGCGAGCGCGGCCGGCCACGCGACCAGCGCCAGGCGCGGTTGCCGCTGCGGCGGTCCCAGACCAGCAGCGGCAGCCACTCGGCCAGGCGCCAGGGCCGGGTCATCACCGGCAGGACCGGCGCGGTCGGGTCCGGGC
>NZ_SCND01000460.1:0-4085 GCF_005503585.1 Pseudomonas sp. 2VD | reverse complement strand
CTTGACGACCTTGCCTGCCGAGAGCCTTATCAGCTTTCCGCAGGGTCTTCTACACCGAACTGTTGCCGGACCTGAAGCGCCAGGGCAAGACCATCATCGTGATCAGCCACGATGATCGCTATTTCGAAATGGCGGACCAGTTGATAAGGCTCTCGGCAGGCAAGGTCGTCAAGGAAACCGAGACGGCGTGAAACTTTTTCATCCGGTTTTCCGTGGGTAAAACGTCATACTAAGAGAATTGAGAAGCGATCTCATTTATTTGCAACTTGCCAACCTAAGAAGAGCAATCACCCATGCCAGCACCACACGGTCTCAGTCCTCTGAGTAAGGCGTTTTTGATGCGCCGTGCCTTCCAACGCAGGATGCTTCCCCACTCGCTCGCCATGGCCCTGAGCCTGCCGCTGGCGGGATATGTCCAGGCGCAGGAAATCGAGTTCGACATCCCTCCCCAGGCGCTGGGCAGCGCACTCCAGGAGTTCGGCCGCCAGGCGGATATCCAGGTGCTGTATCGCCCGGAAGAGGTCCGGAACAAGCGTAGCAGTGCGATCAAGGGCAAGCTGGAGCCGAACCAGGCGATTACCGAGCTGCTTCGTGGCACCGGCGCATCGGTGGACTTCCAGGGCAATGCGATAACCATCAGCGTCGCCGAGGCGGCGGACAGCAGCGTCGATCTCGGCGCCACCATGATCACCTCCAACCAGTTGGGCACCATCACCGAGGACAGCGGCTCCTATACGCCAGGCACTATCGCCACGGCGACCCGCCTGGTCCTGACTCCGCGCGAGACACCCCAGTCGATCACCGTGGTCACCCGCCAGAACATGGACGACTTCGGCCTCAACAATATCGACGACGTCATGCGCCATACGCCGGGCATCACCGTCTCGGCCTACGACACTGACCGCAACAACTACTATGCCCGCGGCTTCTCGATCAACAACTTCCAGTACGACGGGATTCCCTCGACGGCCCGCAACGTCGGCTACTCCGCGGGCAATACGCTCAGTGACATGGCCATCTACGACCGGGTGGAAGTACTCAAGGGGGCGACCGGCCTGCTCACCGGTGCGGGGTCCCTCGGCGCCACGATCAACCTGATCCGCAAGAAACCTACCCATGAATTCAAGGGCCATGTCGAACTGGGCGCGGGCAGTTGGGACAATTACCGCTCCGAACTGGACGTCAGCGGCCCGCTGACCGAGTCCGGCAACGTCCGCGGCCGGGCGGTAGCCGCCTACCAGGACAAGCACTCGTTCATGGATCACTACGAGCGCAAAACCAGCGTCTACTACGGCATCCTCGAGTTCGATCTGAATCCCGACACCATGCTTACCGTCGGCGCCGACTATCAGGACAACGATCCCAAGGGATCGGGCTGGTCGGGCAGCTTCCCGCTCTTCGACAGCCAGGGCAACCGCAACGACGTCTCCCGCTCCTTCAACAACGGAGCCAAGTGGAGCAGTTGGGAACAGTACACCCGCACCGTCTTCGCCAACCTCGAGCACAATTTCGCCAACGGCTGGGTCGGCAAGGTGCAGCTCGATCACAAGATCAACGGCTACCACGCGCCCCTCGGCGCGATCATGGGCGACTGGCCGGCACCGGACAACAGCGCCAAGATCGTTGCGCAGAAGTACACCGGCGAAACCAAGAGCAACTCGCTGGATATCTATCTCACCGGCCCCTTCCAGTTCCTCGGTCGCGAGCACGAGCTGGTGGTCGGCACCTCGGCTTCCTTCTCCCACTGGGAGGGCAAGAGCTACTGGAACCTGCGCAACTACGACAACACCACCGACGACTTCATCAATTGGGACGGCGATATAGGCAAGCCCGACTGGGGTACCCCATCCCAGTACATCGATGACAAGACCCGCCAGTTGGGCAGCTACATGACCGCCCGCTTCAATGTGACCGATGACCTGAACCTGTTCCTAGGTGGACGCGTGGTCGACTACCGGGTAACCGGCCTGAATCCGACCATTCGCGAGTCCGGACGCTTCATTCCCTACGTCGGCGCGGTCTACGACCTGAACGATACCTACTCCGTCTACGCCAGCTATACCGACATCTTCATGCCGCAGGACAGTTGGTATCGCGACAGCAGCAACAAACTGCTCGAACCCGACGAAGGCCAGAACTACGAGATCGGCATCAAGGGCGAATATCTCGACGGACGACTCAATACCAGTCTCGCCTACTTCGAGATTCATGAGGAAAACCGCGCGGAGGAAGACGCCCTCTACAACAGCAAACCGACCAACCCCGCCATCACCTACGCCTACAAGGGCATCAAGGCCAAGACCAAGGGCTACGAGGCGGAAATCTCGGGTGAACTGGCGCCAGGCTGGCAGGTTCAGGCTGGCTATACCCACAAGATCATTCGCGACGACAGTGGCAAGAAGGTTTCCACCTGGGAGCCTCAGGACCAGTTGAGCCTCTACACCAGCTACAAGTTCAAGGGCGCCCTGGACAAGCTCACGGTCGGCGGCGGCGCCCGCTGGCAGGGCAAGAGCTGGCAGATGGTCTACAACAATCCCCGCAGCCGCTGGGAAAAGTTCTCCCAGGAAGACTACTGGCTGGTGGACCTGATGGCCCGCTACCAGATCACCGACAAGCTGTCGGCCAGTGTCAACGTCAACAACGTCTTCGACAAGACCTACTACACCAACATCGGTTTCTACACCTCGGCATCCTATGGCGATCCACGGAACCTGATGTTCAGCACTCGCTGGGACTTCTGAGCCCGACTGCGAAAAAGAACGCCCCGCAATGCGGGGCGTTCTGCTTCTCGGCTACCCCACGCGACCCATCGCCGAAGACGCCTGTCGGCACGACACCAAATGATTCCTGTACAGAAACAAAGAGCCCGCCTGAAGGCGGGCTTTGAACGGAACGGACCTGAGATCAGCGCCCGGCACGCTCCAGGGCGGCCCGGAAGCTCTGCACAAACTCAGGGTGGTCGATGATCTTGTCGTGCCGGGTATCCAGCACCCGCACCGGTTCGACACGCTCAGCCCCGATCGCCTCGGCCATCGAGCGCTCCACCGCGCTCCGCTGGATGGCATTGGTGCTGCGCGCGGCCCACCAGAGGCTGACCTTCGCCGTCAGACGCGGGTAATCCATCGCTTTCAGGCGCTCGTCGAGGATCTGTTTCAACTCCCAGGACACTTCCAGTTCGTTGCTCTGTGCGATTTCGCTGCGCAGTGTCGCGAACTCGGCGCCGATCTCCGCTTCCGCCCAGTCGCTCATCCTCGTCCAGCGCTGCTCATCGTCCGTCGTGGCGGAGCAGATCGATGACCAGGCCCGTTCGATATGCTCGGCCCGCTCCGGAAACATGACACCGAGCAGTTCCACCCGCATCTCGCCCACGGATAGGTTCGGGACTGCCTCCGGCGTCGGCCCGATCTCGTTCCAGAACGCTTCGACCCTGACCGGTGCCGGCGCATCGATCCAGCCGACGAAGGCCACCTGCCGCCCACGCTGCTCCAGCCGGGCCGCGACATCCATCGCCAGGTTGCCGCCGAGCGACCATCCCGCCAGGTTGAAAGCCCCTTCGGGGTGCTCCTGCAGCAATTGCTCGGCGTATTCCGCAACCATATCGTCCCACTCCGGCACCTCGCGACCAGCGCCCAGCAGGGCACGGCAGACAACACCCTTGACCGGATGGCGATCCCGCAGCGCCATGGCGAGGGTCTTGTAACAATGCACAGAGCCGAAACTCGGATGGAACATGAACAGCGGCGAACCTTCGCGCCTGCCGTTGAGCGGCACCAGCAACGACTCACGCGCCTGCCCCTCGATGCATGCCGCCTGTTCCGCGACGCTGGCATGGGTCATCAGTTGGCTGATGCTCAGCGTAGCCTGGCAGGTATCGCCGATCCGCTCCTTGAGCATCAGCAGCAACAATGAGTGACCGCCCAGTTCGAAGAAGTTGTCGTCCAGGCCGACCCGTTCCACTCCCAGGATCTCCGCCCAGATCGCTGCGATGCGCTGCTCCAGCTCGCTACCGGGCGCTCGATAGGCCTGTTGCGACAGGCTCGCATCCGGTTGCGGCAACGCCTGCCGGTCGAGCTTGCCATTGACCG
>NZ_SCND01000045.1:0-25970 GCF_005503585.1 Pseudomonas sp. 2VD | reverse complement strand
CGCCGTAGCCGACCGCTTGCGCCCGGTGATGACCCTGGAATCGAAGGTGATCAGCGTCCGCGACCTGCCGGCCGGCGAACCGGTCGGCTACGGCGCGCGCTACAGCACCGAGCGTAGACAGCGCATCGGCGTGGTCGCCATGGGCTACGCCGATGGCTACCCGCGCCATGCCGCCGACGGCACCCTGGTGTTCATCGACGGCAAGCCGGGGCGCCTGGTTGGCCGGGTATCGATGGACATGCTCACCGTCGACCTTACCGACCATCCCCAGGCCGGGCTGGGCAGCCGGGTCGAACTATGGGGCCCGAACGTGCCGGTCGGCGCCCTGGCGGCGCAGTTCGGCAGCATTCCCTACCAGTTGCTGTGCAACCTGAAAAGGGTGCCGCGCGTCTATTCCGGGGCTTGAGAAAAACTTTCCGAATTCTTTGCGCAGGCATGTCGACCGATCTGTTGTAAATACTGAACAGTGTTGCCATGATACGGCCGACTTGGGGTCGCCAGCCGTGTGCGGCCTCGTTTTGCCTTGCCTGCCAGAAGAATAAGGAGGACTCCACCCTTGGACGTCGGTGCTCGTCTGCAAACCATCCGAAAGCTCAAAGGTCTTTCCCAGCGCGAACTCGCCAAACGGGCGGGTGTCACCAACAGCACTATCTCGATGATCGAGAAAAACAGCGTGAGCCCTTCCATCAGTTCGCTGAAGAAGGTGCTGGGCGGTATCCCCATGTCCCTGGTGGAGTTCTTCTCCCTGGACCTGGAGCAGGACAGCCATACCCAGGTTGTCTACAAGGCAGACGAACTGATCGACATTTCCAGCGGCGCGGTGTCCATGCGCCTGGTGGGTAAGGCGCACCCGAGCCGGGCGATCGCCTTCCTCGACGAAACCTACCCGCCGGGCTCCGACACCGGCGAGGAAATGCTCAACCACGAAGGCGAGGAGGCTGGGGTGCTGGTCGACGGGCGCCTGGAACTGACCGTTGGCAGCGAGACCTATGTGCTCGAGCGCGGCGACAGCTACTATTTCGAGAGCAACAAGCCGCACCGTTTTCGCAATCCCTACGATGTGCCGGCACGCTTGATCAGCGCCACCACGCCCGCAAATTTCTGACCTGAAGCACAAGACCCCGCCGGGCCCGAAGGGCGCCGGCCGACAAGGGGCATGCGGGGCTGCGACCTAATGCCGCAAGGCTTTGCGAGGGTGTGCAATTGTTTCTGCCGGGCTTTCTTTGCCGTTATACTTGCGCCCGCCCGCGCGGCCCGCAGTGATCGGTATCGTGCCCGGGTGTGATAAGCCACGATGAGGGTGTAAGGGTGAACCTGATTAAAAAAATGCTGGCGGCCCAAGCTGCCGTGTTGGCCCTGTGGGCTGTAAGCGCTCAGGCTACGACCACTGACGATGCGATCGCCAAGCGCCTCGAGCCGGTAGGCAAGGTCTGCGTACAAGGCAAGGAATGCGAAGGCGTCGGCGCCGTCGCGGCAGCCGCCGGTGGCGGCGGTGCGCGTTCCGGCGAAGACATCGTCGGCAAGACCTGCAACACCTGCCACGGCACTGGCCTGCTGGGCGCGCCGAAGGTTGGCGACAAGGCCGAGTGGGGCAAGCGCGCCAAGGAGCAGGGCGGCCTCGATGGCCTGCTGGCCAAGGCGATTTCCGGTATCAACGCCATGCCGCCGAAAGGCACCTGCGCCGATTGCTCGGACGACGAGCTGAAAGCCGCGATCAAGCATATGTCCGGTCTGTAACAACGCCGGAACCGTGTCGCGAAAAGCCGCCTCCTGGCGGCTTTTTCGTATCCGCGGTGCGGGTTTTTCCCGCTGGCGGATCGTCCCGCCGGCAAACAGGGTCCAAACTTCCGGCTACCCATTCGCCGGAGGGCATCGTCTTGAGCCGAACCTGTTCCATCGACGCCGCAGTCGATCACTTGCTGCAGACCATCAAGGGCCCGATCCGCATGGGCCTGCCCCTCGGGCTGGGTAAGCCCAACCGACTGGTCAATGCGTTGTACCAGCGGCTGCGGACCCTGCCGGAGCGCCAGCTGACGCTGTATACCGCGCTTTCCCTGGGGCGTCCCGCCGCTGGCGGCGACCTGCAACGGCGTTTCCTCGAGCCTTTCGCCGAACGGGTCTTCGCCGACTACCCGGAGCTGGATTACCTGCACGCCCTGCGCCGCGACGAACTGCCGGCGAACATCCGCGTCGAGGAGTTCTACCTGCAGCCCGGCAGTCTGCTGGACAGCGCGCCGGCGCAGCAGCACTACATCAGTTGCAACTACAGCCACGTCGCCCGCGACATCAACGCCAAGGGCGTCAACGCGGTGGCGCAACTGGTGGCGCGGCATCCCGAGCGGCCGGGCAAGCTGAGCCTGGCCTGCAACCCGGATATCACCCTGGACCTCCTGCCGATGCTGGAGAAGCGTCGCGCCGCCGGCGAGACCATCGTCGCCATCGGCGTGGTCCACGATGACCTGCCCTACCTGCCGGGCGACGCCGAGGTCGAGGAGTCGGTATTCGACCTGCTGATCGACGCGCCGGCGGAAAGCAGCCGGCTGTTCTCCACGCCGAACATGCCGGTCAACCTGCAGGACCACTGCATCGGCCTCCACGCCAGCGCGCTGGTGCGCGACGGCGGGACCCTGCAGATCGGCATCGGCTCGATGGGCGACGCGCTGACCGCCGCCTTGCTGCTGCGCCAGCGCGACAACGCCACCTACCGGGCGTTGATCGACGAGCTGGGGGTGCGTGCGCGCTGGGCCGAGACGGTCGAGCGCGACGGCGGCCTGGAGCCGTTCCGCCGGGGGCTCTACGGTTGCAGCGAGATGTTCGTGCCGGGTCTGCTGGCGCTGGCCGAGGCCGGCGTGCTGAGCCGCCGGGTCTACCCCGACGAAGCGCGACAGCGTGCTGCCGAGCGCGGCGAGGCGCCGGAGGAGGGCGGGGTGTGGCTGCACGGCGGCTTCTTCCTCGGTCCGTTGGCGTTCTACCGGCGCCTGCGCGAGATGTCGCTGGAAGAGCGCGCCGGGATCGGCATGACCGGCATCGGCTTCGTCAACAACCTGTACCGCCAGGAAGAGCTGAAGCGCCTGCAGCGGCGCGACGCGCGCTTCATCAACAGCGCCTTCACCGTGACCCTGCTCGG
Organism: Pseudomonas sp. 2VD; assembly: GCF_005503585.1. Classification (NCBI taxonomy): domain Bacteria; kingdom Pseudomonadati; phylum Pseudomonadota; class Gammaproteobacteria; order Pseudomonadales; family Pseudomonadaceae; genus Pseudomonas; species Pseudomonas sp. 2VD. Next base: position 22,843 of record NZ_SCND01000045.1, on the reverse strand, counting down.
CGCCGGGGTCGCCGACCAGCTGGAGGACGGCCGGGTGCTCAGTGGCGTCGGCGGGCAGTACAACTTCGTCGCCCAGGCCCACGAGCTGGAGGGCGCACGTTCGATCCTGATGCTGCGTAGCTGGCGCGAATCCGGCGGGGAAGTCAGTTCGAACATCGTCTGGCAGTACGCCCACACCACCATTCCCCGGCACTTGCGTGACATGGTGGTGACCGAGTATGGGATCGCCGACCTGCGCGGCAAGAACGACGCGGAAGTGATCGCCGCGCTGCTGGCCATCGCCGACTCGCGTTTCCAGCAGGCGCTGGCCGAGCAGGCCCGGGCGGCCGGCAAGCTGCCGAAGGATTTCGTCCTGCCCGAACGCTATCGCAACAATACCCCGGAGCGCCTGCAGGCCTTGCACCAGGCCCACGCAGCGGCGCTGCCGGAGTTTCCCCTGGGCAGCGATTTCGACGAGGTCGAGCAGGACCTGCTGCGGGCGTTGGGTTGGCTCAAGCGCAAGCTGAAGCTGAGCGAGATTCTCGAACTGGGCAAGGCGACCCTGGACGCGCCGGAGCCAGAAGCCTACCCGGCGCATCTGCGGCGCATGGACCTGGACGATCCGCAGGGGCTTCGCGAGGAACTCTACCAGCGCTTGCTGCTGGCCGGCCTGCGGGCCAGCCAGGAAGAGCGGGGCTGAGTGGCGCTCAGTCGAGGAACTCGACCTGGCCGCCGGCCAGCGATTTCACCCGGGCCAGGGACTCGACCCGGTAGCCTTCGCTTTCCAGCAGGGCGCGGCCGTCCTGGAAGGATTTCTCGATGACGATGCCGAGCCCGGCGATGCTCGCGCCGGCCTGGCCGATCAGGTCGATCAGCGCCTTGGCGGCATGGCCGTTGGCGAGGAAGTCGTCGATCACCAGCACGTGGTCGTGGGCGTTCAGGTGCTTGGCCGAGATGGCGATGGTGCTCTCGGTCTGCTTGGTGAAGGAGAACACCTTGGAGATGTACAGGTTGTCCTTCAGGGTCAGCGACTGGTACTTGCGGGCGAAGATCACCGGGACGCCCAGCTCCAGGCCGGCCATGACCGCCGGGGCGATGCCGGAAGCCTCGATGGTGACGATCTTGGTGATGCCCTGGTCGCGGAAGCGCGTGGCGAACGCGTGACCGACCTGCTGCATCAGCTGCGGGTCGATCTGGTGGTTGAGAAAGGCGTCGACCTTGAGTACATGCTCGGAAAGGACGATGCCTTCCGAGCGGATTTTGTCTTTGAGAATGTCCACGGGTGGCTTCCTGCGAAGCGGCTGTCGCTGATGAAGCGCGGCATTGTACCGCCAGCCGGCGCCGCGCGCGACGTTCTCTCGGACGAGCGAACATGATCGAGCGGTCAGGAATCCGCGCCTGCCCGGCGCGGCCCCGTGGCAGGCGGGCCGCGCCGCTGCCGGCTCATTTCAGCAGGTTGTTCACCAGTAGCGTCTCGACGTCCTTGAAGCGCCCGCTGAGCACGGCCTTGGCGGCGTAGAGCGCGGTGTCGGCGACCTGGCCGAACTCGATCTTCGGCGGCATCACCAGCTCCGCAGGGTTGGTATGCACGTCCAGCAGCGCCGGACCGGGCTGGGCGAGGAACTCCTGCACCGCCGCCTCGAGATCCTCGGAGCGCGTCACCTTGCGTCCGTGGAAGCCGATCACCTCGGCGAGCCGGGCGAAGTCCGGGTTGAGCAGGTCGGTGTAGTTGTCCAGCAGGCCCTCGACCTTCTGTTCCAGCTCGACGAAGTTCAGCGAGGCATTGTTCAGCACCACTACCTTGATCGGCAGTTTTTCCTGGATGGCCGTCAGCAGGTCGCCGAGCAGCATGGCCAGGCCGCCGTCGCCGGAGATCGAGATCACCTGGCGCTCGGGGTAGGCCTTCTTCAGTCCCAGCGCCTGGGGCATGGCGTTGGCCATGGTGCCGTGGACCAGGCTGGTGAGGGTGCGGCGCTTGCCGTTGCTGTGGATGTGACGCAACAGCCAGACCATCGCCGAGCCGCCGTCGGCGGTGAACAGGGCGTCCTCGCTGGCGTGCTGGTCGAGCAGGCTGACCAGGTGCTGGGGGTGGATCAGCTCGCCCTTGCCGGCTTGCTCCTCTTTTTCCAGCGTCCGCAGCGAGCGCTCGCGGTGCTCCAGGCATTCGTCGAGGAAGCTGCGCTCCTCGCGGGCTTCGAGCAGCGGCAAGAGCGCCTCGAGGGTGGGGATCACGTCGCCGACCACGCCGAGATCGACGGGGTGGCGGCGACCCAGGTGGCTGCCGTCGCGGTCGACCTGGATCAGGGTGGCCTTCTGCGGATAGAACTGCGCCCAGGCGAAGTCGGCGCCGAGCAGCAGGAGGGTGTCGCACTCGGTCATCATGTGGAAGCCGGACTCGATCCCGAGCATACCGGTCATGCCCATGTTGAAGGGGTTGTCGTACTCGACGAAGTCCTTGGCCCGCGACGTGTGCGCGATGGGCGCCTTGAGGCGGTCGGCGAGGGCCACCAGCAGGTCGTGGGCGCCCTGGCAGCCGGAGCCGGCGTAGATGCCGATCTTCTTGCCGTGGGCCAGCAGGCGGGCGATATCCTGCAGTTCGGCGTCGCTGGGGCGCAGCACCGGTTGCGGGAAATGCACCGAGAACGGCAGGTCGTCCTTCACCGTGGCCTGGCTGATGTCGGCCGGCAGGATCACCACCGCCACGCCGCGCCGGTTGAGCGCCGCCTGGCAGGCCAGGGCCACCACCCGGCGCGCCTGTTCCGGGCTGTGCACCTGCTCGCAGAACACCGAGCAACTGGCGTAGACCGCCTTGAAGTCGACCTCCTGGGGAAACTCCATGCCCAGTTGCGGGGTGACGATCTGGCTGGCGATCAGCACCATCGGCGCGCGGTTGCGCTGGGCCTCGTAGACGCCGTTGATGAAGTGCAGGCTGCCCGGTCCGCAGGAGCCGGCGCAGGCGGTCAGGCGTCCGCTGATGTAGGACTCGGCGCCCGCGGCGAAGGCCGCCGCCTCTTCGTGGCGCACGTGGACCCACTGGATCTGGCTGCGATGGATGGCGTCGGTGACATGGTTGAGGGTGTCGCCGACGATGCCATAGCAATGGCGGACGCCGGCGGCCTCCAGGGTTTCCACGACGATCTCGGCGACTTTCTTGCTCGACATGAAGCTGTCCTCGAATGGAATTCGTTAGCTAGCTAATTTTGGTCGCGCGTGGAGCGGCAAAAGTTCCTCGCCCGAGGCTAGGCATCGAGCAAGACACTTTTGTGAAAATCGAGACAGTCGAGGCGCGGCGGGCTCAGCGCTTGAGCATGGCGCGGATGTCGGCGAGGGCGGCGTTGCCCTTGGCCGCCTTGACCTCTTGCGGGGCGTCTTCCATGCCTTCCCATTCGAGGTCTTCGGGGGGCAGTTCGTCGAGGAAGCGGCTCGGCGAGCAGTCGATGATCTCGCCGTATTGCTTGCGCTTGGCGGCGAAGGTCATCGCCAGGTTCTGCCGCGCGCGGGTGATGCCGACGTAGGCCAGGCGGCGCTCCTCTTCCACCGTGTCGGCCTCGATGCTGGAACGGTGGGGCAGGATCTCTTCCTCCATGCCCATGATGAACACGTAGGGGAACTCCAGCCCCTTCGACGCGTGCAGGGTCATCATCTGCACGCCTTCGGCGCCTTCCTCTTCTTCCTGCTGGCGCTCCAGCATGTCGCGCAGGACCAGCTTGGCGATGGCCTGCTCGATGGTCATGTCGCCTTCCTCGTCGCGCTCGAGGGTGTTCTTCAGTGCCTCGATGAGGAACCAGACGTTGCTCATGCGGAATTCGGCGACCTTGTCGCTGGAGGCGTTCTGCCGCAGCCAGTTCTCGTAGTCGATGTCCATCACCATGCTGCGCAGCACGGCGATCGGCTCGTTCTCCGCGCACTGTCGGCGGATACCGTCCATCCAGCGCTTGAAGCGTTGCAGGCGTTCGTGGAAACGGCTGTCGAGGTGCTCGGCCAGGCCCATCTCGTCGCAGGCGGCGTACATCGAGATCTTGCGCTGGGTGGCGTAGTTGCCGAGCTTCTCCAAGGTCGCCGAACCGATTTCCCGGCGCGGCACGTTGATCACCCTGAGGAAGGCGTTGTCGTCGTCGGGGTTCACCAGCAGGCGGAAGTAGGACATCAGGTCCTTCACTTCCTGGCGCCCGAAGAAGCTGGTGCCGCCAGAGAGCCGATAGGGAATCTGGTGGTGCTGGAGCTTCAGCTCCATCAGCTTGGCCTGGTGGTTGCCACGGTAGAGGATGGCGAACTCGCTGTACGGCCGCTCGGTGCGCAGGTGCAGGGTGAGGATTTCCATGGCGATGCGCTCGGCCTCGGCGTCCTCGTTGCGGCAGCGGATCACCCGGATCGGATCGCCGTGGCCCATCTCGCTCCACAACTGCTTCTCGAATACGTGCGGGTTGTTGGCGATGAGGACGTTCGCGCACTTGAGGATGCGGCTGGTGGAGCGGTAGTTCTGCTCCAGCATCACCACCTTCAGCGAAGGGAAGTCTTCCTTCAGCTGCATCAGGTTTTCCGGGCGCGCGCCGCGCCAGGCGTAGATCGACTGGTCGTCGTCGCCGACCACGGTGAACTGGGCGCGGTCCTTCACCAGCAGCTTGACCAGCAGGTACTGGCTGGCGTTGGTGTCCTGGTACTCGTCCACCAGCATGTAGCGCACCTTGTTCTGCCACTTCTGGAGGACGTCCGGATGTTCCTGGAACAGCTTCACCGGTTGCAGGATCAGGTCGTCGAAGTCCACCGCGTTGTAGGCGCGCAGGGTGCGCTGGTAATGCAGGTAGACGATCGCGGCGGTCTGCTCCTTGGGATTGCGGGCCTTTTCCAGCGCCTCCTCCGGAAGGATCAGGTCGTTCTTCCAGGCGCCGATGTAGTTCTTGATCTCGTCGACGCCGTCGTCCCCGGAATACTCCTTCTGCATGATGTCGGTCAGCAGCGCCTTGATGTCCGACTCGTCGAAGATCGAGAAGCCGGGCTTGTAGCCGAGCCGCTCGTGTTCCTTGCGGATGATGTTCAGGCCGAGGTTGTGGAAGGTCGAGACGGTCAGGCCCTTGCCCTCGCCGCCGCGCAGCAGGGTGCCGACGCGCTCCTTCATCTCCCGCGCGGCCTTGTTGGTGAAGGTCACGGCGACGATGTACTGGGCGCGGATACCGCACTGCTGGACGAGATAGGCGATCTTGCGGGTGATCACGCTGGTCTTGCCGGAGCCGGCGCCAGCCAGGACCAGCAGGGGACCGCCGACGTAGTTCACGGCTTCTTGCTGCCGGGGATTGAGTCGGGACATAGGAACAGGCCGGAAGAGAGGGTTGAAGCGGGGGCGTATTCTAACAGGCTGGCTGGCATCCGCGAGAATTAGCGTGCAAGCTGTGACCGATCCCGAGATCGTTCACGCCATTTTGCTGTAGATTCCCTACCGCATTAGGATGATGCCGTTCGTTCTTTACGAAGATTCTTAAAACTTTGGAGGTTGCTTGTCAGCGCCCGCAGAACCCTTGCGCCTGCTCCTTCTGGCGGATACGCCGGACTGGGCGCCACTGCTAGGTGAACGCCTGAGAGCGTTGGGGCCTGCCTTTTCGCTGAGCATCGTCACTACCTGGGAGGGCGCGGCCACCCTGTTCGCCGCCGAGCCCCGCGGGCTGCTCCTGGCCACGCCGGCCTGCCTGCCGCTGGGGACTCCCTGCCCCTGGCCGGTGATCCTGCTGTTGCAGCAGGAGCCGGCGCAGGCGCCGGTCGGGGTGGTCGACTGGCTGGCCGCCGAACAGCTTTCCGAGGACAGCCTGCGCCGCTGCTTGCGCTACGCGCGCGAGCGCCTGGGCTTGCAGGCGACCCTGCAACTGCTCGCCGAGCAGGATCCGCTGACCGGCATCGCCAACCGCCAGGGCTTCCAGACCCTGCTCGCGGCGCGCCTCAGCGAATTCGACGGGCGTGGCCTGGTGCTCGGCCACCTCGACCTGGACAACTTCCGTCACGTCAACGATTCCCTCGGCCACCAGGGCGGCGACCGCCTGATCCTGCAGGTGGTCAACCGCCTGCGCGGCTTCATGGAGAACGGCGACAGCCTGGCGCGCCTGGGCAGCGACGAGTTCGCCCTGCTGCTGGACACCCGTCGCGATCCGCAACGCGCCGAGCGGGTCGCCGAACGCATCGTCGAATGCCTCGGCGAGTCCTACTGGATCGATGGCGAGAGCCTGTTGCTGGGTTGCAGCCTGGGCCTCGCCCACGCCCGTGCCGACGAAGGCGCCGACCCGCTGATGTGGCATGCGCACATCGCCATGCAGCAGGCCAAGAGCCGCCAGGGTTGCACCTTCCATGTCTTCGACGAACGCATCAACCGTGGCGTGCGCAGCCTCGCCGACCTCGAAGCCGAACTGCGCCGGGCGCTGCGTCGCGACGAGCTGGAGCTGCACTACCAGCCGCGACTGTGCCTGGACAGCGGGCGCATCGTCGGCCTGGAGGCGCTGGTGCGCTGGCGCCACGGCGAGCGGGGCCTGCTCACGCCCAGCGAGTTCGTCCCGCTGGCCGAGGAAAGCGGGCTGATCGTGCCGCTCGGCTACTGGGTCATCGCCCGCGCCCTGCGCGACATGCAGTGGCTCAACGGGCGCGGCCTGGAGCCGTTGCACATGGCGGTGAACCTGTCGTTCCGCCAGTTCCAGGACAGCCAGTTGCTGCCGACCCTGCAACGGTTGATCGAAGAGCACGGCGTCGACGCGCGCTGGCTCGAGTTCGAACTGACCGAGACCGCCGTGATGCGGCGCAGCGACCAGGTGCTGCAGACCATGCAGGCGCTCGGCCAACTGGGCGTGCGCTTTTCGCTGGACGACTTCGGCACCGGTTTCTCGTCCTTCGTCCACCTCAATAGCCTGCCGATCACCTTGTTGAAGATCGACCGCAGCTTCGTCGGCGGCATGGACCAACGGGCGGAAAACTTCCAACTGGTGCGGGCGATGATCAACCTGGCGCACAACCTCAACCTGGAAGTGGTTGCCGAAGGCGTGGAGACCCTGCGCCAGCAGGAGCAGTTGCGCGATTTCGGTTGCGACCAGGTGCAGGGCTACTGGATCAGTCCGCCGCTGCCGTTGGCGGAACTGGCGCGTTTCCTGGGCATAGGCGAGCGCTCGGCGCACCGCGGCCAGCCGCTCGGCAATTGAGCGCCGACGCCTCGCTGGCCGTGGCTTTCGGCAGCAACCGCGCGGTCTTCCACTCGAAGGCCAGGGTCAGGCCAATGGCCGCGCAGGCCAGGCCGCCGGCCAGCCCCCACCAGACGCCCGCGGCGCCCCAGCCGGCCGCGAACGCCAGCAGGCAGGCCAGCGGCACGCCGACCAGCCAGTAGCAGGCCAGGCCGACCAGGAAGGTGGTGCGGGCGTCCTTGAGACCGCGGATCGCGCCCATGGCGACGTTCTGGGTGCCGTCGAACAGCTCGAACCAGGCGGCGATCGCCAGCAGCGAGACGGCCATCGCGGCCACCTCCCGGTTGGCCGGGGCGTCGCGGTCGAGGAACAGGCCGATGATGGCCTCCGGCATCCACCAGAAGAGCCCGGCGAAGAGCAGCATGCACAGCGCGCCGAAGCCGATGCCGACACGCCCGGCGCGGCGTGCTTCGAGCAGGCGGCCGGCGCCGAAATGCTGGCCGATGCGGTAGGTGGTGGCGTACGACAACCCCACCGGCACCATGAACGCCACGTATACCGCCTGGATGGCGATCTGGTGCGCGGCCAGGGCGTGATCGCCGATGATGCCCATGCACAGGGTGGCGACCGTGAACATCCCCGACTCCACCGCGTAGGTGCCACCGATGGGCAGCCCCAGGCGCAGTATCTCCTCGACCATCGCCCGCTGCGGCCGTCCCAGTCCGCGCAGCAGCGAGTACTCGGCATAGGCCGGCTGCAGGCGGATATACAGGGCCAGCAGCAGCGGCATGCAGTTCATGACGAGGGCGGTGACCAGGCCGATACCGGCCAGGCCCAGGCGCGGCAGGCCGAACAGGCCTTCTATGAAGGAATAGTTGAGAGCCAGGTTGGCCAGCGCGCCGAGCACGCTGATCGCCATCACCGGGCCGGCGCGGTCGATGGCGCTGGTGAAGCCGCGCAGGACCATGAAGGCCATGTAGCCGGGCAGGGCGAATGTCAGGCTGTGGAGGAACTGCATGGCGCCGTCCACCGTCTGCGGCGCCTGGCCGAAGACCAGGAGCAGCGGCCGCAGGTTCCATAGCAGCAGGCCGGCGGCCAGGGCCAGCGCGGCGCCGACCCAGAGTCCGGAGCGAGCGGCCGCGGCGGCGCCAGCGGCGTCGTCGCAGCCGTGACGGATCGCCACCAGGTTGCCGACCGCTGCCACCACGCCGACACAGAACGTCGAGACGAAGGCGTAGCTGACCGCGCCCAGGCCGCCGGCGGCCAGCGCGTCGGGGCCGAGCTTGCCCATCATCACGGTGTCGGTGAAGACCATGGCGACATAGGCCAGCTGGGCGGCGATCAACGGGCCCGCCAGGCGCAGGATGGCTTTGAGTTCGACGAGGGATGGCGAGGACATGGATGAGTAAGGCTCAGGAGGAGATGGTTGCCGAGATGGCCTGTCGGCGTTGAGAATGCGGCTATTCTCGGTGCGACTGGCATGGCTCCACAAAAGGAAAAACAAGATGCCAGGCATGAGTAAAAGTCATGAAAGAGGTAATTCCCCAATGGCCCGTCGCCTGCCCCCGCTGTATGCCCTGCGCGCCTTCGAGGCTGCCGCCCGGCACGCCTCTTTCACCCGCGCCGGCGAGGAACTGGCGATAACCCAGAGCGCGGTGAGTCGGCACATCCGTACCCTGGAAGAGCACTTCGGTTGTCGTCTGTTCGAGCGCCATGGCCGCCAGTTGCAGCTGACCGAGCCGGCACGTCTGCTACTACCCGGGCTGCGCGACGGCTTCGATGCGCTGGAACGGGCCTGCACCGCCCTGCGTGTGGACGACGCCACCCTGCGCCTGAAGGCGCCTTCCACCCTTACCCTGCGCTGGCTGCTACCGCGCCTGAGCCGCTTCCGCCACCTGAACCCGGATATCGAGGTGCAGCTCACCAGTGCCTGGATGGATGTGGACTCGGTGGACTTCCAGCGCGAGCCTTTCGACTGCGCGGTGTTGCTGGGCAGCGGCCAGTTCAGCCCGGAATGGGAAACGGCAGCGCTGTTCGCCGAATGGCTGGTGCCGGTCTGCGATCCCGACGAGGCCGTGGAGCCCTGGACCCTCCAACGCCTGCGTGACAGCGAGTTGCTGCACCCCACGCCGGATCGTCGCGACTGGCGACGCTGGCTGCAACGGACCGGGCTGGTGGAGGAGGTGTCGCTCAAGGGCGGCCAGGTGTTCGACACGCTGGAACTGGGCATCGTCGCCGCCGCGCGAGGCTATGGCGTGTCCATCGGCGACCTGGTGATGGTCGCCGAGGATGTCGCCCAGGGCCGCATCGGCCTGCCCTGGCCGGTGGCGGTGGCCAGCGGCGAAAGCTATCACCTGGTCTGGCCTCGCGCCCGCAGGGGACAGGAACGCTTCCAGCGATTGCGCGACTTCCTCCTCGCGGAGGTGGCGGCGATGCGTCTGCCCGTCGTCGAGCGGCTGGCGTGACGCCGCCGGACAACTCCTGGCGCTGACGCGACGTTACAGGTCGCTGCCGTCGCTGGGCCGGGCGCAGGGTTTGCGCTAGGGTCGTTGGTCGTTGCCTGTCGGGAGCGGCAGGGGACGGAGCTTCCTTCCAACCGCCCAAAGGAACCCGCCATGACCTTCGCCAAAGGAATACTCGCCGCGCTGGCGCTCGCCGCCGCAGTCGGCCAGGCCAGCGCCACCGAACTCGAGCACTGGCCGGCCCCCGCCGCCAGGCAACTGAATGCACTGATCGAGGCCAACGCGAACAAGGGCGCCTATGCCGTGTTCGACATGGACAACACCAGCTATCGCTACGACCTGGAAGAATCGCTGCTGCCCTATCTGGAAATGAAGGGCGTGCTGACCCGCGACAGGCTCGACCCTTCGCTGAAACTGATCCCGTTCAAGGACCAGGCCGGGCACAAGGAGAGCCTGTTCAGCTACTACTACCGGCTTTGCGAGATCGACGACATGGTCTGCTATCCCTGGGTCGCCCAGGTGTTCTCAGGCTTCACCCTCAGGGAACTGAAGGGCTATGTCGACGAACTGATGGCCTACGGCAAGCCGATCCCCGCCACCTATTACGACGGCGACAAGCTCGCCACGCTCGACGTCGAGCCGCCGCGCGTGTTCAGCGGCCAGCGCGAGCTGTACAACAAGCTGATGGAAAACGGCATCGAGGTCTACGTGATCAGCGCGGCCCATGAGGAACTGGTGCGGATGGTCGCGGCGGACCCCAGGTATGGCTACAACGCCAAGCCGGAGAACGTCATCGGCGTCACCACCCTGCTGAAGAACCGCAAGACCGGCGAGCTGACCACTGCGCGCAAGCAGATCGCCGAGGGCAAGTACGATCCCAAGGTCAACCTCGACCTGGAGGTGACCCCCTACCTGTGGACCCCGGCGACCTGGATGGCCGGCAAGCAGGCTGCGATCCTCACCTACATCGACCGTTGGAAGCGGCCGATCCTGGTCGCCGGCGATACCCCGGACAGCGACGGTTACATGCTGTTCAACGGCACCGCGGAAAACGGCATGCACCTGTGGGTCAACCGCAAGGCCAAGTACATGGAGCAGATCAACGGCATGATCAAGCAGCATTCCGCCGCCCAGGCCAAGGCCGGCCTGCCGGTGACGGCGGACAGGAACTGGGTGATCGTCACTCCGGAGCAGATCCAGTAGGCGAAACGGCGAGGGGCCGGCATTGGCCGGCCCCCGCATCCCTCAGCGCACCACGTGCAGGAAGTGCATGTGCCGCTCGTACTGGTCGAGGATGTCGCCGATCACGCCGTCGCGGCTCCAGCCCATGATGTCGTAGTCCTGGCCGCCTTCCTGGAGATGGACCTCGGCGCGGAAATACTTGCGCGACTCGCTGCTGTCCTCGGTGTCGCGCATCACGAAGCTCGGCGTGGTGAAGGCGCGCGGACGCACCTCGTAGATGAAATCGACCTCGCCGCCGTGGCTGACTTCCAGCCGAACCCGGCCGTCCTCGCCATCCTGCACCTGGACTTCGTAGCCCTGCTTGCGCAGTTCGGCGGCGACGTCCTCGCAGGCCGGTCGCGCCACATCGGTGATGAAGCGGTTGACGTGGCTGCGCCTTGGGAACATGGCGATGTTGCGCAGGCGGCGCTGCCAACCGTCGCCCTCGCTTGCGCCGCTGCGCGTGGTGGGGCGGGAGAAGGTCAGCGCCTGGTAGCGGATGCCGCGCTTGGTGGCATCCAGGTGCAGCGCCTTGAACAGGCCCCAGATCGACGCCAGGAGCACGATGGAGAACGGCAGCGCGCTGGCGATGGTCGCGGTTTGCAGCGCCTTGAGGCCATCGGCGAGGAGCAGGGCGATGGCCACCACGCCCATCAGCACCGACCAGAATATCCGCTGCCAGAGCGGCGAGTGGTCCTTGCCGCTGGAGGCCAGCATGTCCACCACCAGCGCGCCGGAGTCGGCCGAGGTGACGAAGAACACCACCACCATCAGCACCGCCACCAGCGAGATCACGCTGCCCAGCGGGAAGTGCTCGAGGAAGGCGAACAGCGCCACCGAACTGTCCTGGTTGACCACTTCGGCCAACTGGGTGAAGCCCTCCTGCAGGACCATGTGGATGGCGGTATCGCCGAACACCGTCATCCACAGCAGGGTGAAGCCGGCCGGGACGAACAGCACGCCGCAGACGAACTCGCGGATCGTGCGGCCGCGCGAGATACGGGCGATGAACAGGCCGACGAAGGGCGACCAGGACAGCCACCAGCCCCAGTACAGCAGGGTCCAGCCGCCGATCCAGTCGGTGGGCTCGTAGGCGTACAGGTTGAAGGTCTTGTTGACGATGTCGGACAGGTAGGCCCCGGTGTTCTGCACGTAGGTCTGCAGGAGGAACACGGTCGGCCCGAGGACCAGCACGAAGAGCAGCAGGATCACCGCCAGGCTCAGATTCAGTTCGGACAGGATGCGGATGCCGCGGTCCAGTCCGCTGGCCACCGATAGCGTGGCGAGGCCGCAGGTGGCGGCGATCAGGGCGATCTGCACGGTCTGGTTCACCGGCCAGCCGAACAGGTGGTGCAGGCCGCTGTTGATCTGCAGCACGCCGTAGCCGAGCGAAGTCGCCACACCGAACACGGTGCCGATGATCGCGAAGATATCCACCGCGTGGCCGATGGGGCCGTAGATACGTTCGCCGATCAGCGGATACAGCGCCGAGCGCAGGGTCAGCGGCAGGCCGTGGCGATAGCTGAAGAAGGCCAGGATCAGCGCGACGATGGCGTAGATCGCCCAGGCATGCAGGCCCCAGTGGAAGAAGGTCAGCTTCATCGCTTCCTTCGCCGCCTGCACGGTGTTCGGCTCGCCTACCGGTGGGGTGGTGAAGTGCATCACCGGTTCGGCAACGCCGAAGAACATCAGGCCGATGCCCATGCCGGCGGAGAACAGCATGGCGAACCAGGTGGTGTTGCGGTAGTCGGGACGACTGTGGTCGGGGCCGAGCTTGATGTCGCCGTAGCGGCTGACGGCGAGGAACACCACGCTGATCAGGATCAGCGCCACGGCCAGTACGTAGAACCAGCTGGCGTTGGTGATGATCCATTGCTGGACGTGGTTGAACAGCGATTGCGCTTCTTCCTGGAGGAGCACGGTGAACAGCACCAGGGCCAGGATCAGGGCGGCGGAGGTATAGAAGACCGGAGGATTCAGGGTGCTCCGGGGGGTAGTGGGTGTCTCCATGTAAGCTAGCTCTCCTTGTGATCGGATTGCCCGCCGAAGGCGGAAGACGAAACAGCCTAACACATCGTGATAGCTAATTTGATTCGGAAAGCCTTAATCGATAGCTTTGCTGAATTATTACGCTTCACGTGGAGGTCGTTGCCCGATACTGCAGGGCTTCCGCCAGGTGCCGGCGTTCGATGGCATCGATGCGCTCCAGGTCGGCCAGCGTCCGGGCCACCTTGAGTATGCGATGCAAGGCGCGCAAGGAAAGTTCCAGGCGCTCTCCGGCAGCCTCCAGCCAGCGGCGGTCCGCTTCGGCGAGTGCACAATTGCGGTGCATCGCCTGGAGATCGAGATGGGCATTGGCGCAGCCCTGGCGGGCCAGTTGCCGTTGCCGTGCGGCGCCAACCCGTTCGCTGACCTCGGCAGTAGCGGTTTCGCCGTGTCCTGGCTGCAGGCTGGTGCTTTCGCGGAGCACGCTGACGTGCAGGTCGATGCGATCGAGCAGCGGTCCGGACAGCTTGCCCCGGTAGCGCTGGACCTGTTCCGGGGTGCAGCGGCAGCGGCCGCTGGGATCGCCCAGGTAGCCGCAGGGACAGGGATTCATCGCCGCCACCAGTTGGAAGCGCGCCGGGAAACGTACCCGGCCGTTGGCCCGGGCAATGACGATCTCGCCGCTTTCCAGCGGCTCGCGCAGGACCTCCAGGACCTTGCGCTCGAACTCCGGCAGTTCGTCGAGGAACAGTACGCCCTGGTGCGCCAGGGTGATCTCGCCCGGCTGCGGGCGGCTGCCGCCGCCGACCAGGGCCGGCGCGGAGGCGGAGTGGTGCGGCTGGCGGAACGGTCGCTGCGGCCAGTGCCTGAGGGGGACGTGGCTGGCCACCGAATGGATCGCCGCGACCTCCAGGGCTTCGTCCTCGTCGAGCGCCGGCAGCAGGCCGGGCAGGCGGCTGGCCAGGAGGGTCTTGCCGGTGCCCGGCGGGCCGCTGAGCAACAGGTTGTGCGCGCCGGCGGCGGCCACCAGCAGGGCGCGCTTGGCGGCGGCCTGGCCCTGGACCTCGGCCAGGTCTGGATAAGGGAAGGGCGCGCGGAGCAGGCCGCGGGCCTGGTAGGGCGGCAGCGGGGCCTGGCCGGAGAGGTGTCCGGCGATCTCCAGCAGGTGGTCCACGGCGAACACCGTCAGCCCGCTGGCCAGGCTGGCCTCTTCGGCATTTTCCTTCGGTACCACCAGAACGCGCCTTGCGTCGCGCGCCGCCAGCGCGGCCGGCAATACGCCTCGCACTGGCCGGATCGCCCCGGACAGGGCCAGTTCGCCGAGGCACTCCAGGCCGTCGAGGGCGGTGCCGGGCAACTGGCCGCTGGCGGCGAGGATGCCGAGTGCGATGGCCAGGTCGAAGCGACCGCCGTCCTTGGGTAGGTCGGCGGGGGCGAGGTTGAGGGTGATGCGCCGCGCGGGGAAGTCGAAACCGGCATTGAGCAGGGCGCTGCGCACGCGGTCCTTGCTCTCGCGCACCGCGGTTTCCGGCAGGCCGACCAGGGTCAGCGAAGGCAGGCCGTTGGCCAGGTGCGCCTCGACGCTGACGCAGGGGGCTTCGACGCCGACCTGGGCTCGGCTGTGGACAATCGCCAGGGACATGGATCGCTCCTTGATCTCACGCCGCTCGCAGGGGGGAGGATCAGTCGGCGGGCGGCGTCAGCTTGCTTTCGAGTTCCGCCACCTTGGCCTCCAGGGCTTCCAGCCGTGCGCGAGTGCGGGCGAGGACCAGCATCTGGCTGTCGAACTCCTCGCGGCTGACCAGGTCGAGCTTGCTGAAGGCGCTCTGCATCAGGGCGCGGAACTGCGACTCCAGCTCGGCCTTGGGCAACGGCGATTCGCCGGCGAACAGGCGGCTGGCTTGTTGGCTGAGGGCTTCGAAGACGGCTTTGGGCGGCAGCATGGCGAGGGTTCCGGTAACGAGTGGGCGGCAGTCTAGCACGATGTCGGCGGCGCTCGCGGGAGGGCCATTGCACACTTTTTGCGCAACTGTCGGAGCGCGTCTGCGCCTATTTGGTGCGCCGCCCGGAGCCCGGCGTTCCGCACTATCCCCGGGTTGGCGGCTAAGAGCTTGAAATCCGGCGGATTTGCCGGAGCTGGCAAGCTTTCTGCTTTGGCCGGGGTGAGGCGTGCACTGAAGCAGTACCGGTGCGGCAGATGAGGCGGTTGCGGGAGGCCGGCAGGTTGCGGCATCGAACGGCCGCAGCAGGGCCAGGTCGGGGCGGAGGGTCCCGATCATGCTTCCCAGAGGGACCGGCGCGTTACAAAGCCAGACACTGCGCTTAGACTGTCCTCGGGTTCGTTTTCCTGGGGCGAGTCCACCAAACACGGGAGAGAGTTTCATGAAGCTAGTCACTGCCATCATCAAGCCGTTCAAGTTGGACGACGTCCGCGAGTCGTTGTCCGAGATCGGTGTGCAGGGCATCACGGTGACCGAGGTCAAGGGTTTCGGCCGGCAAAAGGGCCACACCGAGCTGTATCGCGGCGCTGAGTACGTCGTCGACTTCCTGCCCAAGGTGAAGATCGACGTGGCGATCGCCGACGACCAGCTGGACCGCGTCATCGAGGCGATCACCAAGGCGGCCAATACCGGCAAGATCGGTGACGGCAAGATCTTCGTGGTGAACCTGGAACAGGCCATCCGCATCCGTACCGGCGAAACCGATACCGACGCGATCTAAGCCCAACCGAACCCCCAAAAGCCCCAGGAGAATACCAACATGACTCTGCGTAAGATCGCAGGGCTAGGAGCCCTATTGTCCCTCGCTTTGCCGGGCGTCGCCCTGGCCGCCGAGGAACCCGTCCTGAACAGCGGCGACACCGCCTGGATGCTGATCTCCACTGCGCTCGTCCTGCTCATGACCATCCCCGGTCTGGCGCTGTTCTACGGCGGCATGGTGCGAGCGAAGAACGTGCTGTCGATCATGATGCAGTGCTTTGCCATCACCGGCCTGATCACCATTCTCTGGGTGGTCTATGGCTACAGCCTGGCGTTCGATACCGCCGGGATGGAGAAGGGCGTCCTCAACTTCAATTCCTTCGTCGGCGGGCTGGACAAGGCCTTCCTCAGCGGTCTCACCGCCGACGGCCTGACTTCCGCCACCGCGCTGTTCCCGGAAAGCGTGTTCATCACCTTCCAGATGACCTTCGCGATCATCACACCGGCGCTGATCGTCGGCGCCTTCGCCGAGCGCATGAAGTTCTCGGCGATGCTGATCTTCATGGCGGTCTGGTTCACCGTGGTCTACGCGCCGATCGCGCACATGGTCTGGAGCGGCGACGGCGCCCTGATGTGGGACTGGGGCGTGCTGGACTTCGCCGGCGGCACCGTGGTGCACATCAACGCCGGTATCGCCGGCCTGGTCGCCTGCCTGGTGCTGGGCAAGCGCAAGGGCTACCCGACCACGCCGATGGCGCCGCACAACCTCGGCTACACCCTGGTCGGGGCGGCCATGCTGTGGATCGGCTGGTTCGGTTTCAACGCCGGTTCCGCCGCCGCCGCCAACGGCACCGCCGGGATGGCCATGCTGGTGACCCAGATCGCTACCGCCGCCGCGGCCCTGGCCTGGATGTTCGCCGAGTGGATCACCCACGGCAAGCCGAGCGCCCTGGGCATCGCGTCCGGCGTGGTCGCCGGTCTGGTGGCGATCACCCCGGCCGCCGGCACCGCCGGTCCGATGGGCGCGCTGGTGATCGGCCTGGCCTCCGGGGTGATCTGCTTCTTCGCCGCCACCAGTCTCAAGCGCGCGCTGAAATACGACGATTCCCTCGACGCCTTCGGCGTACATGCGGTCGGCGGTATCGTCGGCGCGCTGCTCACCGGGATCTTCGCGGCGCCGTCGCTGGGCGGCTTCGGCAGCGTGGAGGACATCGGCGCGCAGTTCTTCGTGCAGTTCAAGGGCGTGGCCTTCACCGTGGTCTACACCGCCGTGGTGACCTTCGTGATCCTCAAGGTGCTGGACCTGGTCATGGGCCTGCGGGTCACCGAGGAAGAGGAAGCGGTCGGCCTCGACCTGGCGCTGCACAACGAGCGCGGCTACAACCTGTAATACCTGCCGGCGCCCGGCTTTCCGCCGGGCGTCGGCTTGCCTCCCGCGCTCGCCTTCGCCGAACGCCATGCCCTTGTGCGTCGAAAGTCCTGGGCGTTTCCCGCGACTGCCACGACCTCTCCGCAACCGGTCTTTCAGCGACTGCCGGCGGACTGCGCAACCCTCAGCTTTCACAGGTCTGTCTCTTACGCTCTTTGCTTTTTCAAATGCCGCGCTAGAATGCGCGGCGCGACGGATCGGAGCCGATTTGGAACAGCAGCATGTGGCAGCAGACCCTGATCACCTTGCGCCCGCGTCCGCGGGGCTTTCACCTCGTCACCGAGGAGATACTCGACGCCTTGCCGGAGCTTCGGCGGTGCCGGGTCGGCCTGCTGCACCTGCTTTTGCAACATACGTCGGCTTCACTGACCCTGAATGAAAATGCCGATCCTGCCGTACGCCGGGATTTCGAGCGTTTTTTCGAGCGGCTGGCGCCACGCGGCGAAGTCGGCTATGAACACAACGACGAAGGTCCGGACGACCTTCCGGCGCATTTCAAGGCCAGCCTGCTGGGCTGCCAACTGACCCTGCCGATACAGTCGGGAGGGTTGGCACTGGGCACCTGGCAGGGGATCTATCTCGGTGAACACCGGGACAGGGGCGGGGCACGGCGCGTGCTCGCCACCTGGCAGGGCGAGTCAGTATGAATTTTTTCCGGCGGCGCTCATCAAAACGCGCGGCTGGGCTATAACTAACCTGCTTTTGCAGCACCGAGAGGTTGACCATGAGCGAAGAAGAACTGGAACAGGACGAGCTGGACGGCGCTGACGAGGACGACGGCGAAGAGCTGGCCGCGGCCGACGACGGCGAAGCGGACAGCAGTGACGGCGACGAGGCCCCCGCCCCCGGCAAGAAGGCGAAAGCCGCCGTGGTGGAAGAGGAACTGCCCTCGGTCGAAGCCAAGCAGAAAGAGCGTGACGCCCTCGCCAAGGCGATGGAGGAATTCCTTTCCCGCGGTGGAAAGGTGCAGGA
Source organism: Pseudomonas sp. 2VD (assembly GCF_005503585.1). Lineage (NCBI taxonomy): Bacteria > Pseudomonadati > Pseudomonadota > Gammaproteobacteria > Pseudomonadales > Pseudomonadaceae > Pseudomonas > Pseudomonas sp. 2VD. Next base: position 4,947 of record NZ_SCND01000045.1, on the reverse strand, counting down.
GATCGAACCCAACGTGGTGGCCGATCCGCCGAAGAAGCCGGACAGCAAGTACGGCAGCCGCCCCATCTGATTTCGCGTCATCCCAAGGCCCGCCACCCGTGAGGGAGTGGCGGGCCTTGTGCTATGGCGCCTGCTATCTTGGCGGGCATCTCGCCCCGCCGCATCCCGGTTGGCGAGCCGATCTTTCGCCTGTTCAGGCACGGCTGGCGACGGGCCAAGGCCTTTTCCTTTCCGGTGGCAGCGCTACCGTTCCACATCGTCAACCGAAGCTGCTTGCCATCCAGGCGCTCCAAGCGGCGTCCGGGGCCGATCCTGCACTTGCCGGAGAGCGAGCTGTAGAGCTTGCTTAAGAATTTTCCTAGCGATTCTTAGGTGGATTCGCGGAGCCGTGTAGGTCCTGTCTTATGGCTCTTTTCCAGGCGTTCTGAAAAGATTCGCCACCCATCAAGTTCGCGCCGGTTCCGCCGGATTTTCCCGGACATGCCGGACACATCGGTTGTCATCCCATGGAGTTCAAGACGTTCCGTCGAACCCTGCTGATCGCGGCAGTCCTGTTCGTTCCCGCCGGCACCAGCATGGCTGCCAATCTGTACGCTTTCGGCGGCCGCGATATCGCCGTCCCCTCGATCCTTCCCGAGGGAAACGTCACGTCGCGCTACACGTTCACTCCCATGCAACTGTGCGGCAAGCCCAGCTGCGATCTCATCGGCGTCGCTCTGTACAACAAGGGAAGTGTCTGGGACCCGGTCGATGGTCCGGACCTGAATACCAACGTGCCGGGCCTTTCGGTGCGCCTGCTGCTGGATGGCATACCGGCGAGCAGCCGTTTCAAGGGCACTTTCTCGCAAATCGCGGAGGTCCAGTTGTTCCGCAACTCGACGCCGCTCTCCGACGGCCAATTCGCGAGCGGAGCGTTCAACTCGTACTTCCTCATTACCTACAAGGACGGGCTTGTCGCGTCTGGCACCTCTTCCGTCAGGTTGACCGGGAGCGTCACCACGATCAATGCGACCTGCCAGGTCGCCGACCAGACCGTGAAGCTGCAGTCGATCGCTGCCGCCCGGCTGAACGGCGTCGGCACCTACGCGGCCGTTACCCCGTTCAATCTCGTAGTGGCCGGCTGTCCTCGCGGGTACAACCGCGTCGGCTACAGCCTTCAAGCGGTGGGGGGGGCGGTGGCCGAAGGCTCGGGTGTGCTGCCGCGCCTGGCGGGCAGCACCGCGACCGGCGTATCGATCCGGGTCACCGACGAGGCCGGCGTGCCGCTACGGATGGGACTCTCGTTGCCGGTGACCGCGTACGACAAGAACACCGGCGGGGCGTACTGGATCCCGATGAAAGCGTCCTATGTGCAGACCGCCGAGAAAATCACGCCCGGCTCGGTCCTGGCCGCGATGGTGATCCTGCTCGACTACCAGTGAGGCAGGGGAGGGCAAGAGCGCGCCTCACCCGAACGCCTCGAAGAACGCCAGGGCCCGCGGGTCGCTGGCATAGGCGATGTTGATACGCAGCCAGTCGCTCTCCTCGCCTTCCGGGCTGAAGCCGCTGCCCGGCGACAGCAGCACGTCCAGGCGTGTCGCCACGGCCTGCAATTCGGCGAACGGGTAGTCACCGATACGGGCCCAGACGAACATCCCGCCGACCGGTTCGGCGAACACCTCCCAGCCGTTGTCCCCAAGCACCCGCAGGGTCGCCGCCATCTGCCGGGTCAGGCGCTGGCGCAGGCGTTGCACCAGCTTGCGGTAACTGCCGTTGGCGAGCATGGTCGAGACCACGCATTCGGCGAAGCGCTGGCTGCCGATGCTGGTGTACATCTTCACATCCGCCAGGCGCCGGATCAGCTCGGGGCCGGCGATCAGGTAGCCGACCCGTAGCGAGCAACTGAGGGTCTTCGAAAAGCTCGCCAGGTAGATCACCCGGCGCAGCGAATCGAGGGTTGCCAGGCGGGTGCTGGGACCGTTCTGGAAGTCGGCGTAGATGTCATCCTCGACGATGTGGAAATCATGCTGCTCGGCCAGTTGCAGCACGCGGTGGGCCACCGAGGGGCTGAGGCTGGTGCCGGTGGGGTTGTGGTACATGCTGTTGGTGAAAAGGAACTTCGGCTTGTGTGCGAGGAGGATCGCCTCCAGCGCGGCGGTGTCCGGGCCGTGGCGGGTGCGCGGCACGCCGAGCATCTTCACCCCGTGGAATTTCAGCAGGTTGAACAGGTTGTAGTAGCCGGGGTTCTCCACCACCACCACGTCGCCCGGCTTGAGCAGCGTGCGCACCAACAGGTCGAGGGCATGGCTGGCGCCGGTGGTGGTGAGGATCTGCTCCGGGTCGACATGGATATCGATCAGCCGCAGGCGTTTCTGGATGTGCTGGCGCAGCGCCGGCAGGCCCAGTGGAGTGCTGTAGTCGAACAGCCCGGCGAGTTCGCTGCGGGCGACCTGGCGGATCGCGTAGCTGAGTTCCTCGACTTCCCGCCAGCTGTCCGGAATCCAGCCGCAGCCGAGCTTGAGTTTCGTCGAGCTGCCGCTGAACTGGCCCCATGCGCTTTCCGCGCCTTCGTGCCATTCGCTGTCGAGGTCGGTAGTGGCGGCGGGCGCCTCGGCGACGAAGAACCCCGAGCCGTGCCGCGATTCCAGCATCCCCAGGGCGACCAGGCGGTCGTAGGCCTCGATCACGCTGGACTGGCTGAGCTGGTTTTCCCTGGCCAACTGGCGTATCGACGGAATCCGCGTGCCGGCGCGGACGCGATTGCCGCGGATCCAGCCGCTGACCCCTGCGACGATCTGCTGCACCAGCGGCTCGCTGGCATTGCGGTCGATCCGGAGGTGCATGCCTGACTCACTGTTCGGTTTTTTCAGGCAAACAGTTAAGCACAAATCCGAACAGCTGTTACTTGTTCCGTAGCGCCGCCGCGCCGGATAGTCGACGCCTCTTCTCGCGGGCTAGCCAATGCCCACCGCTCTGCCGCGGCAGGCCCTTGTACGGAGAAACGCATGAGCAATACCCGTCGCCACGCCGCATGCCTGGCCTTCGGCCTGTGCCTGATCACCTTGGCGGTGAACCTCCAGGCGCCGCTGTACACCGCCTACGCGGAGCTTTCCGGCTACGGCGCGGCAGCCACCGCCAGCGCTTTCTCCGGCTATGTGCTTGGCGTACTGCCGGTGCTGCTGGTACTCGGCGGGTTGTCCGATCGGATCGGGCGCAAGCCGCCGATCGTCGTCGCGTTGCTGCTGTCGATGGTGGCCACCCTGGTGATGGCGCTCTGGCCGCGCCTGGAGGCGCTCGGCGTGGCGCGCCTGTTGCTCGGCGTCGGCACGGCCCTGGCATCGGCCACCGGGACGGCCTACATGAGCGAACTGATGGCGGGCGGGGATTCCCGCACCTCGGCCAACTGGGTGACCGCCAGCACCTCGCTCGGCTTCGGCCTCGGCGCGGCACTGACCAGTCTGTTCCTGCTGTTCCGGGAGAGCCTGGTGCCCGGCAGCTTCTGGGTCCAGCTGGGACTGGCCTGCGTGGCCCTGGCGGCGGTGGCGGGCCTGCCAGACGAGGCGCCGCGCGGGCGCGATACGCCGATGCTGCGGCTGCCGTTCTTTCCCGCCGGCAGCCTGCCGTACGGCTTCTCGATCCTGCTGGCATGGGCCACTGTGGGCCTGGTCATCGCGGTCCTGCCTTCGCTGCTGGCAGCCCACGGGCTGGCGCGCTGGTCGGGCTTCTCGACCTTCACCGTGATCAGCTGCGGCCTGCTGTTCCAGCCGCTGGCGCGGCGGATGGCGCCGGCCTCGGCAACCTGCCTGGGGCTGGTGATCCTGCCGCCGAGCTATGCCCTGCTGGCCTGGGGCGCGATCCACGGCTCACTGGCTGCGGTGCTGTTCGGTGCGCTGGGCGCGAGCAGTTCCTGCTACGGCTTCACCTACCTGGGCGGGCTGTCGGCGGTGAATGTCCTGGCCGGTGCGGAAAAGCCGCGGGCCAGCGCGGGCTACTTCCTGTTGGCCTACCTCGGCTTCAGCCTGCCGGTGATCTTCACCGGGTTGATCGCGGATTGCTTCGGTGCGTCGACGGCGTTGCTGCTTTTCGGCGTGTCGCTGACGTTGGCTGCCGTTGCGGTGGCGTTTTCCATCTTGCGCGGGGTCGGGCGCTTCAAGGCCAGCGCTTCGCGTGCCTAGGGCGCTACCCGCGACCGGGGGCCCGGTTCGTCATTGCAGGCGGGCGAGCAGGGCCGGCAGCTCGGCGAGGCTGCGGATCTCCGCGCTCGGCTCTTCCTCCCCGGCCCAGGGCTTGCCGTTTGGGTTGAACCAGATGGCACGCATGCCGGCGCGGCGCGCTCCGGCGATGTCGTCGTTGGGGTGGTCGCCGATGTGTACCGCTGCCGAGGCCTCGACGCCGGCGCGCTTCAGGGCTTCGCGGAATGGCGTCGGGTCGGGCTTGCCGACGCCCAGTTCCTCGGCGCAGAGGGCGAACCGGAAGTAGTCGGCCAGGCCCAGGCGGCGCACGTCGGCGTTACCGTTGGTGAGCACGCCGAGGGTGAAGCGGTCGGCGAGGATCTCCAGGGTCGGGTGGACTTCGGGAAACAGGGTGACCCGGTGGCGCGCTTCGAGGAATACCTGGAAACCGGCCTCGGCCAGGCTTTCCGCCTCCGCCTGTGGATAACCGGCGTCGAGCAGGGCATGGAACAGGATGCGCCGGCGCAGCTCGCTGAGACGGTGGCGCAGCATCGGTTCGCGATCCAGCAGGCGGGTGCGGATCGCCCACAGGTGCTCGATGGGCACCGGACCCAGGCGCGCCGCGTTGCTCGCCAGCCATTCGCGGAGCAGGGCCTCGGCGTTGTTCATCACCGGGGCGACGTCCCACAGGGTGTCGTCGAGGTCGAAGGTGATCAGTCGCAGGCTGCTCATGGGTCGTTGCCTCCATCGGCGTTGCCCTTGCGCTTGGCGCGGGGATGGGCGCGGTCGTAGACCG